>DASSWY010000354.1:0-3732 GCA_035704325.1 Microcella sp.
CACCGCCTTTCGCCAGCTCGGCATGCACGCGGCCACCAGCCTGCGGAAGGGTGACCGCATCATCGTCACCGGGCGCGTCCGTCAGCGCGAGTGGGAGAGCGAGAAGGGCAAGGGAATCAGCTTCGAGATCGACGCCGACGCACTCGGCCACGACCTCACCTTTGGGCGCTCGACGTTCACGCGAACCGTGAAGTCGGGCGAATCATCGGCGAAGTCGTCAGAGGCTCCCGCAGATTCCGACGCGTTTCCGTCGGTAGATGACGCGCCTCATTCTGGGGATGCGCGGCTCGGCTCCGTTCCGGATGACACGGTCACCGACGAGGCCGTCGCGCCCTTCTGAGATCAGCACACCCCCGCACAACCGGACGCCCCGCACGAACGATCGATGGCGGGGCGGACGGTGGTGGGTGGGCTCAGCGAACCCGGATCTCGCCGCGCTGCCACATGCGCACGGCCGCAACGCGCGGGTTCGCGGCGTCGCTCGTATCGATGCCGAGGGCGTCAAAGAGCCGGTGCAACATCGTCTCGACGGCCCGCACGGAGGTTCCGCGGTGATCGGCGAGGGCCTTCGTTGATGCTCCCTCGGCGAGCATGCGCAGCACCTCGGCCTGGGCTGCCGTGACCACCGGGACATCGTCGTCGTCGGCGTCGTTGCCGCCGTCTTCTGTCTGCTGCGCTCCAGAGATTGCCCGCTCGACGGCGTCGCGCAGTTCGTCAATGGCGCCCAGGCGCGACTTCACGAGGTAGACAACGCTCTCCGGAATCAGCTGCGGGTTCGGCACCGCGAGCTCAGGAGAGCGGTGGGAGGTCAGCACGACGAGGCCGATCCACGGAAACTCTGTCGCGACCTTTGCCAGCAGGTCGGCCCCGGTGCGGGCTGTGCCGAAATTGAGATCCGAGATCAGCGCGTGGGGGTCGGTCTGCACCACCGCGGTCAGCGCCGCTTCAACGGTGGTGGCGGTCGTCACCTTGTACCCCGACGACTCGAGCGCGCCCGCAACCAGCGAAATGGTGAAGGCGTCATCGTCGGCGACGACGACGCGCAGGGATCGGGCGTCGGGTGCGCTCATTCCGTCACCATACCGGCGCGACGCGCATCCAGCAGGGTGTCTCGGATCGTTGTCAGCAACAGGCTCGTCGTATATGGCTTCGGCAAGAACCGCGACACTCCCATGCCCACGGCCCGCGCCGCGCCACCGTTCGAGTTCAGACCGCTCGCGGCGATCACCGGCAGCTCGGGGTGGTGCTCCTCCAGGTGCGCGCTCAAGGCTGCCCCGTCCATCACCGGCATCATCATGTCGGTCAGCACGAGGTCGACGACGCCCTGCGTCGCCGTCATCACATCGAGGGCGTCACGCCCGTTCGTCGCGCGCAGAGTGCGGTACCCGTGCAGTTCGAGCGTCTGACAGGTGATCTGCAAAATGCTCGGCTCGTCGTCAACAACGAGCACGAGTTCGCCGTGACCCCGGGGTAGCTCGGGCGCCGGGGCGGCCGGCCGCGCATCGGCTCCGGATCCCGCTGAGGTCGCGGGCAGACCGACAGTGAACCGGGTGCCTTTTCCCTGCTCGCTGTACACCTGCATGAAGCCGCCGTGGCTGCGCACGATCGCGAGCGACGTGGCGAGGCCGAGCCCCGTCCCTTTGCCCACCTCCTTGGTGGTGAAGAACGGTTCGAAGATCTTCTCGACCGTGTCGGGCGGCATTCCGTGTCCCGTGTCTTCAACCTCGATGGCGACGTAGCGCCCGGGCATGGCGAGGTGACTGATCGACGAGTAGCTGTCTTCCAGAACGAGCTCTGTGGTGCGAATACGCAGCGTGCCCCCGGTGGCCATGGCGTCTTTGGCATTCATGACGAGGTTGATGAGGATCTGCAGCAACTGGGTGGGGTCGCCACGTGTGGCACTGACGCTGTCGTCGAGCGCGAGATCGACGGTGATCGACTTCGGCAGGGTGTCGCGGGCGAAGCTCACGAGGTCGTCCACGAGCTGCGGCACACTCACGGTCTCCCGGCGTCCGTCGACCCCGCGGGCGAAGGACAGCACCTGACGAATCATGTCGGCACCGCGTTTGACCGCGCCCTCCATCGTCGCGAGGATCTCGCGGCGCCCGGCGTCCGTTTCGCCCTGTTCGAGCAGCTGAACCGACATCAGGATGGGCGTCAGCACGTTATTGAGGTCGTGCGCGATTCCGCCGGCGAGGGTGCCGAGGCTCTCCATGCGCTGGGCCCGCAGGCGCGCCTCTTGCGCCTTCCGGTCGGCCGTGACGTCGCTCATGACGGCGAAGATCGCCTCGGGGGCGCCGTCGGCATCCCGCAACAATTGCCACCGGCACTCGGCGACGAGCGCGCGACCTGACCGCGTGCGCTGGTCGAGCTCTCCGCTCCAATAGTCGTCCCGCAGCGTCGCCTCGGTGGCAGCGTCGTAGGCATCTGCCTCGTCATACAGCAGTTCGCGCTCGAATCGGTCGATCGCCTCGGCAGCCGGCCAACCGTACAACTGGGCCGCCGCACGATTCCAGTGTCGAATGCGCCCGTCGAGCGCGCGCACCACCATGGCGTCACGCGACGCCTCGATGAGCGCGGCCTGTTCGGCGAGAATCGCGGAGGTGCGCCGAAGCTCGGCCTGCAGCCGTTCGTCGTCCGAGACGTCTTTGAGGTAGACGGCGACTCCGTCCTCCGACGGGTAAAACGTGGCCTCCAGCGTCAGCTCGAGCGGGGCGTAGTAGGCCCGGGTGACGAGGCGCTCGCCGCCGCTCAACGCTTCGGCGAGGCTGCGGGCGAACGGGGTCGCCTGCGCTTCGGGGAAGACCTCGAACACGTGCCGGCCCACGAGCTCGGTCGTCGTGTGCCGCACCATGGCGGCGCCGTTGTCGTTGGCGACGGTGAAGCGGCCGTCGTGGTCGATGAAGAACACGCCGTCGGAGATCGTGTTGAGCGTGAGCTCAAGGCGTTCCTCAAGGGCGCGGTTCTTGGCCCGCTCGTCAGCCATGGGTGTGATGTCCCAGACCGCGCCCTGCGCCCGGGCAATGCGGCCGTCGGGGCCATAGGCGGCCTCACCGATGGTGCGGATCATGAGCAGCGTGCCGTGCGCCGTGTGCATCGGCGTCTCGAGGTCAAACGGGGTGCCATCGGCGAGGCACCGTTCGAGGTGTGCGGCGACGATGGGCTTCCACTCGTCGGGGTGCAGTTCGAAGACGGCGTCGAAGTCGAGTGCGCCCTCCAGCGGTAGTTCGAGCAGGGCTCGCCCTTCCGGGCTCAGGGCGAGCTCGTGGGTTTCGGCGTCAACCGACCAGCCCCCGAAGCGCGCCATCGACCCCGCAATGCGCAGGAGGTCGAGGCCGTCGGGGGCGGTCGTCATGGCGATTCCGTCGTGGGTGCGTGCGTGAGCAGCTGGCCGACGCGGTCGCGCAGCTCGGCCAGGTCGATGGGTTTGCGGGCGAAGTCGTCGATGCTCTCGACGAACTCGGCGGGCACCGAGGCGTCGCCGCTCAGCACGAGGATGCGCGCGCCGGGGTGTGTGTTGTGGATCGCGGCGATGTTGGCGGCAAGCCCCGGCCCCGGGATCGAGATGTCGAGGATGACGAGTTCGACGGTGCCGTCGCCGAGAGCGGAGACGAGGGCTGGAGAGTCGGCTGCCTCGCGAATGGTCGTCGAGGGAGACGCCAGTGCCATGCGCAGCACTGCTCGCACGAGATCGTCGTCGTCTGCGAGGACGATTGTCGCGGGCCGTTCGGG
>DASSWY010000028.1:0-6634 GCA_035704325.1 Microcella sp.
GAAGATCGCCGAGGGCACGGCCGCCCTCGTGCTCGACGTGAAGTTCGGTTCGGGCGCGTTCTTGAAAGACATCGAGATGTCGCGCGAGCTCGCGAAGGTCATGGTGCGCCTCGGTGAGGATGCCGGGGTCGCCACGCGCGCGGTGCTCACCAACATGAATGTGCCCCTGGGGCTCGCGATCGGCAACGCGAACGAGGTGCGCGAGTCGGTCGAGGTGCTCGCCGGCGGCGGCCCCGCCGACATCGTCGAGCTCACCGTGACCCTCGCCCGCCACATGCTCGAGCTTGCCGGCATCACCGACGCCGATGTCGAGGGCGCGCTGACTACGGGTAAGGCGATGGACACCTGGCGCGCGATGATCGCGGCCCAGGGTGGCGACCCCGATGCGGCGCTTCCCGTCGCCCGCGAGCAGCACGTCGTCACCGCCGACCGCGACGGCGTACTCGTCGAGCAGCAGGCGCTGCCCTTCGGCATCGCCGCGTGGCGCCTCGGCGCTGGCCGCGCGCGCAAGCAAGACCCGGTCGACCACGCCGCCGGTATTGATCTGCATGCGAAGCCCGGCGACGTCGTCACGAAGGGGCAGCCGCTGTTCACGATGCACACGAACGAGGCCGCACGCTTTGACCGTGCTCTTGAGGCGCTCGAGGGCGGCTACCGCATCGGGTCGGCGGGCGACGAGGTTGTCACGGGCGGCCCGCTGATCGCGGGAGTCGTCGAGGCCTAGGGTGCCGCGCGCCCGCCCGGTGGACAGGCGCGCCCGCGGTTACGCAGTGACGCGGGACATCGCCGCGAGAATTCCCTCCTCGGCGATCACCTGGCGCCAGTGGACAAACTCGTCTCGTACCGACTGCTCTGCCCCGAGGTCGCCGAAGACGTCGCGGTAGTCAAGGAAGGCGCCGGGAGTTTCGCCTTCGCTGCGAACGGCGGCCAGGAGGCCGCTGCGGCGGGTGTCGACGATCGGTGTCGAGGCATCGTCTCCGGAGTGTTGGTCAAGATAGAGGCTCCAGGAGGCCAGCGCGAGTGTGGCGTGTTGGGTCTGCCCGCCCCGGGCGACCTGGGCGCGAATGACCGGCAGCAAGAACTTCGGGATTCGATCTGAGGCGTCGACGGCGAGCCGCGCCAGGGTGTCGAGGATCGCCTCGTTCGTAAACCGCTCGACGAGTTGACGGCAGTACGCGTCGAGGTCAACGCCCGGGACGGGCCTGAGCGTCGGCACGGCCTCGTCACGCATGTACCCCATCAAGAAGTCCTCGAAGAGCGACTGGCGGCACACCTCGTGGACGAAGGTGTACCCGGCGAGGATTCCCGTAAACGCCATCGCCTGATGCGAGGCGTTCAGCAACCGCAGCTTCATGAGCTCGTACGGCTCGACATCGTCGACAATGTGCACGCCCACCTCTTCCAAGGGGGGCCGCCCCATCGAGAAGTCGTCCTCGATGACCCACTGGGCGAAGGCCTCGGCGAGTACCGGGTACGCGTCGTCAATGCCGTACTCGTCGCGCACCATCGCCCGCGTCTGCTCGGTGGTGACGGGCGTGATGCGGTCGACCATCGAGTTCGGAAACGCAACGCGCTCGTCGATCCACTCGGCGAGACCGGGGTCTTTGTGCCGGGCGAATGCGGTGACCGCCGTTCGTGCGACGTGGCCGTTGCCCTGAATGTTGTCGCACGATACGACGGTAAAGGGCGGAACGCCGTCGCGCCGACGACGGGCAAGTCCGTCGACGATGAGGCCCAGCACGCTGCACGGAATCCGGTCGCTTGTGAGGTCCCCAATCGTGAGTTCGTCCGTCGGC
The DNA here is from genome assembly GCA_035704325.1 of Microcella sp. GTDB lineage: Bacteria > Actinomycetota > Actinomycetes > Actinomycetales > Microbacteriaceae > Microcella. The sequence continues at coordinate 1,797 of DASSWY010000028.1, forward strand.
TCGAACTCACCGGTCGTGTCGGTGACGCCGTAACCGCCCTCGGTGATCGTGAGCGAGACGATGCGCGTCGACGGGTGAGCCAGTTTGTCGAGCACGGCCTGTGGGTTGTCGGGGTAGTAGAGATACTCCGCGATCGAGCCGATGATCTGGGCCGCACTCGTGCCGTCCTCGCTCGTGGTGACGAGCGTGTAGAGGCCGTCTTGATGCGCGAGCGCATCGCGAATGGCGCGGTCGAACGGCAAGACGCCCACTCCGCAGATCGCCCAGTCTCGGTGGCCAGCGGTGAGGAGCCGATCGATGAACATTGCCTGGTGCGAACGGTGGAATCCTCCGACCCCGAAGTGCACGATCGAGGCCGACCGCTCCTCTGCGAGATAGTCAGGGCGACCGACCCTCTGGTCGATGTGGGGCAGGGTCTCCCGCGATAGCGTGACCATTCGACAATCCTCCTTGGTGTGCCGGCTTAGCGCGCGGCGAGGTCGGCTGAGTGGGAGACGCCGCACGAGTCGCGATGCATCAGCGTGGGCGTCATGGTTTCGATCCGTGGGGGCGAGTCGGGGTTGTCCAGGCGTTCGAGCAGCAGGGTCACGGCGCGATGGCCCAGCTCGGCCAGTGGTTGCGCGATCGCCGTCACGCGCGGGTGGAAGAGATCGGCCCACGGGAAGTCATCGAACGACGCGAACGCGAGATCGTGTGGCACCGAGATCGCCAGCTCGCGCAGTGTCCTCATCGCATCGATCGTCGACTGATTGTTTCCGGTGATCAGGGCCGTCGGCGGGTTCTGCACGGACAGAATCTCGCGCAGGGCGTGTTCGGCAGGATGCTCACCGGTGTCCGCGTAGCGAATGATGCTCTCGTCGACGTCGAGCCCCGCGCGGGTGAGTCCCAGTCGGAAACCCGCAACGCGTTCCTCGGTCGTTGAGAGCCCGGCGCGTCCCGCGATCAAGCCGATGCGTCGGTGGCCGGCCCCGGTGAAGTGGGTGACGAGTGACGCCATCGATTCGACGTTCTCCACTCCGACCGCGTCCATCCCGGTCAGCTTGACTCCGTCGGGAATGCGATCAAACAGGACGGCGGGAACCGTGCGCGCACGAATGCGGCGCACGACCGTCTCGACGTCCTCCGACGGGGCAACGATGAGGGCATCGACCCGCCTGCTGAGCAGTTCGGCGAGCACGGTCTGCTCTCGGCCGGGATCGTCGTGGCTGTCGACGAGGATGATCGTGTAGCCGGCGGCGCTCAGTTCCCGTTCGATCGCGTGGACAACCTCGCCGAAGTAGGGGTTGCTGATTGCCGAGACCGCGAGGCCGACCGTGTGGGTGCGACCGGTTCGCAGTGACCGCGCAATGCTGTCGTGGGTGTATCCGGTCTGGTGGATCGCCGCTGTCACACGCGCGACGACATCGGGCGAGACTTTCCTCGTCGCATTGAGAACGTGCGACACCGTCGGCTGCGACACGCGCGCCGCCCGAGCGACGTCCTGCATCGTGACCGGTCCGGGTGATTCAGCCATCGTCGGTCTCCCCTGAGCTCTACTTCACCGCTCCCATCGCCAGCCCTCGCACGAGTCGCTTCTGGGCGAGCCAGCCAGCAACGACGACCGGAAGCACGGCGAGGGTGGACGCTGCGCTGAGGACGGCGAGGAACTGCCCGCGTCCGTCGACGAAACCGCCAAGCCACGGCGGGGTCGTCCGCGCCGTCGACGACGTGAGAATCGTCGCCAGGAAGTATTCATTCCACGCGAAGATGAAGCAGATGAGCGCGGCAGCGGCAACGCCGGGTGCGACGATCGGCAGCACGATCCGCACCAGTTCCGTGCGCAGCGTGGCGCCGTCCACTTGAGCGGCCTCAATGATCTCCCTCGGCACCTCCGAGAAGAATGACCGCATCATCCAGATAGCGAGCGGAAGGTTGATGCCGACGTAGAGCAGCGCCAAGGCGGTGATGTTGTCGACAGCGCCGAGGGCCTGAAGGATCAGGTAGATCGGGATGATCGCCGCGGCGACGGGCATGAACCGGGTCGAGATGAAAAAGAACAGCGCGCCCTGAGACTGCTTGACGAGCGGTCGAATCGACAGCCCGTACGCGGCGGGGATCGCGAGCAGCATGACGATGGTTGTCGACATCACGCTGGCGATCAGGGAATTCGTCAAGACGGGTGCCAGCCCGCGCGACATGACCGCGTCGAATTGTTCGAGGGTCAGTTCGACGAACACCGACGGCACGGCGGTTGCGGCGTCCTTCTCCGACTTGAACGCGGTGAAGACCATCCAGAGAATCGGGAAGAAGACGACGAAGGTGATGACCCAGGTAGCCGCCGTGAGCATCCCTGATTGCAGTCGTAGCCGCAGCGGCGCGCGCCGGCGGTTTACCGTGTGCGAAGTCACTTGGAACCTCCCAGTGAGAAGCTTCGGAACATGAAGCGAAGCGCTGCCGTCGCAATCGCGATGGTGATGACCACCGTCACCACGCCGTAGGCGGCGGCCTCACCAACGTCGAGAGCGACGAACGCCTTCTCGTACAAGAGATAGGGAAGCGTCTTCGTGCTGCCCGTTCCCTTCGTCATGATGTTGACCGGGTCGAATACCTGAATCATGAAGATCGTGCCGAGGAGCGCGGCGAGCTCGACGTACTGACGCATGTGGGGCAGGGTCATGCTCGTGAAGGTCCTGAATGGCCCGGCGCCATCGACACTGGCCGCCTCCAGCACTTCCCGACTCTGGCTCTGCAAACCCGCCAAGAGGATGAGCATCATGAATGGCGTGAATTGCCACGTCATTACCGCGATGATCGTGAGGGCCGGAACATCGGTGTTCCATTCCACGGCGGGGATTCCGACCACGCCGAGCACCCAGTTGAAAATTCCGACGTTCGCGTCGAACAACGACCACTTCCACAGCAGCGCTGCTGCCGCCGGCATCACGAGAAACGGCGTAATGAGGAGGGTGCGCGCGAGGCCCCGACCGCGGAAGTTGCGGTCAAGCAGCATCGCGAGGAAAAACCCGAAGACGATCGAGAGAATCACGGAGCTACCCGTGATGAGTGCGGTCGCGAAGATCGACGAGTAGAGGTCTGTGCTCGTGAAAACCGTGACGTAGTTCTCGAATCCGACGAAACTGCGAGACCCGGGCCGCAACAGGTTCCAGTCTTGAAACGAGTACCAGATGGTCACGAGGAACGGGACCTGCGTCAGGATGATCGCGACCACCAGCGCCGGTGCGACGAGCCCGCGTGACACCCACTTCGCTCGATGCGCGCCCGGCCGGGTGGGTGTGGGAGCGTCCGGCGTTCGCCGCACCGGCGACGACGACGGGGAAATGGTCGTTTGGGTCATCGTTCTCTCCTCAGACACAGTTCATGGGGGGTGATTGCGGGCCACATGCCCCGCGGCGCATGACCCGCAATCACCCGGCGTGACGCTCGCTAGCGCTGAGCCGCGCCCGCTTCTTCGGCCAGCTCCTGTACCTGTGCCAGTGCGGAGTCGATGGTTTCACGCCCCGCGTAGACGTCGGCGAAGATCTGCGATGCCTGGTTGCCGAGGTCCTGCCATTCCGGAATCGTCACGTACTGGATACCGACCCAGGGCTGGGGGTTCACGCCGGGCTGTGCCGGGTTGACGCCCAGGATCGACTCCTTGGTGATGTCAGCGAAGGCTGCCGAGGCTTCCTGGTACTCGGGGATGTCGTAGGTCGACTGACGAGCGCCCGGGGGCACGCGGCTCCATCCGAGTTCGGTTCCGACGAGTTCGGCGTAGTCCTTGTTGGTTGCCCACTCGATGAACGCCCAGGCGGCGTCCTTCTTCTCCGACGTGCTCGGAATCGCGAGGTTCCACGACCACAGCCAGCCCGAGGCGTCCGTCTCCACCACCGGCGCGGCCACGTAGCCGACGTTCCCCGCCACGCTGCTGAGGTCAGGAGATTCCAGCGTTCCGGCCGCCGACGTTGCGTCGTACCAGAAGGCGGCGTCGCCCTGGCTGAAGAGGTTGAGGCACTCCGTGAAGCCATACGACACCGGGTCGGCCTGGCCGGCCGTGGCGAGCGTGTCTGCGTAGAACGTGAGGGCCTCCCGGAAGCCCGGCTGATCGACCTGAGCGTTCCAGTTTTCGTCGAACCAGGCACCACCGAAGGTGTTCACGACGGTGGTCAGCGAGGCCGCGCCCTCACCCCAGCCGGGCTTGCCGCGGAGGCAGATGCCCGCGTGCTCGGGCGAGTTCACCTGCGCCGCCATGTCGGCGACTTCCTGCCACGTGGGGTTGGCCGGAACGGTGAGCCCCGCGTCGGCGATGATCTCCTTGTTGTACATCAGCATGGAGGACTCGCCGTAGAACGGAACCGCGTAAAGGTCGCCGTCAACCGAGACCGCGGTGCGGATGGGTTCGAAAAAGTCGTTGACGTCGTAGTCGGCGTCGGCCTCGGCGTACGTCGAAAGGTTGGTGAGCCACCCGTTCTGTTGCCAGAGCGGAACCTCGTACGCTCCGACGGTCACGATGTCGTACTGACCGCCCTGCGTGGCGACGTCCTTCGTGACCGCGTCGCGGAGGTCGTTCTCCTCCATCTGGATGAAGTCGACCGTGATTCCGGGGTTCTCACGCTCGAAGTGAGCCTTGAGCTCCTCCATGTCTTTCATCTGGGGGTTGTTCACCGTGGCCAGTGTCAGTGCCACCTCTTCGCCGTCGCCACCGGCGACCCCTCCGGCTCCGCCAGCGCCGCTACACGCGCTGAGTCCCGCGACGAGCGCGAGCGCTCCCACCGCGGCGGTTGTCGCCCTCATCTTCTGAGAATGGAACATCGTGAAACCTCTCTGTTTCGGTGACGAGCATGTGTCCGACCGATCGTAAA
>DASSWY010000042.1:0-5207 GCA_035704325.1 Microcella sp.
GACGGTGGCCGACGACATGACGACGAGTGCGAGGGCGGGAAGCAGGCGGCGAGCGCGGCGCGACCAGAAGTTGCGCAGGGCGATCCGCCCGGTGCGGCGGTGCTCGTGCAGCAGGAGGGCGGTGATGAGGTATCCGCTGACCACGAAGAAGACGTCGACGCCGACGAATCCGCCCGGAATCAGGCCGGGAAACAGGTGGTACCCCAGCACGAGCACGATGGCCAACGCACGCAGACCGTCGAGCCCGGGCAGGCGGTCGCGCAGCACGAGGGGAGGAGCACTGGACGACATGGTGCGTCAAGGGTCGCGCGCGGCGGGAAGGGTCGTCAAACTCGACGCGCCGTAGAATCGCGGGCTGTGGATACGGTCGACGCTCAGCACCCCGCAGGCGCGGGCACCAACGCCTCCGTTCGGGTGCGCATCGATCTCGCGTACGACGGCACAGACTTCGCCGGCTGGGCCACGCAGCCCGGTCTGCGTACCGTGCAGGGAGAGATCGAAGCGGCGCTCGCCACCCTGTTCGGCGGGCTCGAGGGCGCTGCGGGCCCGCGTGTTGTCGTCGCCGGGCGTACCGACGCGGGTGTGCACGCGACCGGCCAGGTGATGCACGTCGACCTCGACCCTGAGCGCCTCGCGGGCCTGTCCCGCGCCGATCGGGGTCGGCCAGGGGGTCAGGAGGCGCTCGCGCCCACCGACGTGCTCGCCCGTCGACTCGGCGGCATCGTCGGGAGGGCGGGAGACATCGTGATCCAGCAGGCGCGCATCGCCCCCGACGGCTTCGACGCCCGCTTCTCGCCCCTGTGGCGGCGCTACGAGTATCGGGTGGCCGACGGTGCCCGAGCGGCCGACCCGCGATCGCGACGGCACACGCTCGCGGTGCGCGACGTCCTCGATGTCGACGCCATGAACACCGCGGCGGATGCGCTCATCGGGCTGCGCGATTTCGGCGCGTTTTGCAAGCCCCGCGACGGCGCCACCACGATCCGAACGCTGGAGCAGTACGCGTGGCGTCGCGAGAACGACGGGGTGCTCATCGCCACCGTGCGTGCTGACGCGTTCTGCCACTCGATGGTGCGCTCGCTCGTGGGCGCCGCGATCGCCGTGGGGCGGGGCGCTCTGGCGATCGACGACCTGGTGGCGGCGCGGGATGCCGCGGCGCGGACCAGCGTGTTCCCGGTCGTTGCCGCTCACGGCCTCACGCTCGTGGAAGTCGGCTATCCGGCCGACGACGAGCTGGCCCTGCGGGCCGAGCAAACCCGCGCGCGCCGCGAAATTGCCGGAACGCCGCCGGTCGCGTAGGCTAACCCCTTGGTGTCCGTCGCCGACGGGCATCCAGTTGAGCCCTCCACCGCGGGCGTTCCCCGGCCATCGGCCCGAGAACCCCCACCGGAGCGGGATTCACGAACACCTCGACGAGAAAGTACGCACTGTGACGCGCACATTCAGCCCCACCCCCGCTGACATTCAGCGGAACTGGGTCGTCATCGACGCCACCGATGTGGTGCTCGGACGACTCGCCAGCCACGCCGCCACGCTTCTGCGCGGCAAGCACAAGCCCACCTTCGCCCCGCACATGGACATGGGTGACTTCGTCATCATCGTCAACGCAGGCAAGGTGGCCCTGACCGGTTCGAAGCTCGAGCAGAAGAAGGCGTACCGCCACTCTGGCTACCCGGGTGGCCTCAAGGCCGTCGGTTACGCCGAGCTGCTCGAGAAGAACCCCGTCCGCGCCGTCGAGAAGGCGATCCGCGGCATGCTGCCGAAGAACTCGCTCGGCCGCGCCCAGATCTTGAAGCTGAAGGTCTACGCGGGTGCTGAGCACCCCCACGCCGCGCAGCAGCCCACGCCGTACACCCTCGACCAGGTCGCTCAGTAGCGCGGCCCCGCAGCGAACAAGGATTCCAAGCAACCATGGCGAACGACACCACTACTGACGTGGCTCCCGAGAGCTACTCCACCGAGTCGGCGGCCCCCGTGGCCGAAGCGGCTCCCCGTCGCGTCCTGTCCGTCTCGGGCCAGGCCGTCGGTCGACGCAAGCAGGCCATCGCCCGCGTGCGCCTCGTCCCCGGCTCCGGCGCCTTCACGGTCAACGGCCGCACCCTCGAGGACTACTTCCCGAACAAGCTGCACCAGCAGCTGATCAACGACCCCTTCACGCTGCTTGAGCTGCTCGGCTCGTACGACGTGACGGCTCGCATCACCGGCGGCGGCCCCTCGGGCCAGGCGGGCGCGCTGCGCCTCGCCATCTCGCGCGCTCTCAACGAGATCGACCGCGAGAACAACCGCCCGGCGCTGAAGAAGGCCGGCTTCCTCACTCGTGACGCTCGCGTCATCGAGCGCAAGAAGGCCGGTCTCAAGAAGGCCCGCAAGGCGCCTCAGTACTCGAAGCGTTAACGCGAGACGAGCATCCCGATTATGGGCCGTTTATTCGGTACCGACGGGGTCCGAGGGCTGGCCAACGGCGATCTCACCGCCGGGCTGGCCCTCGGCCTGTCTCAGGCCGCGGCGTGGGTTCTCACGCGCGGCCGGCACGCCGACGAGTTGCGCGCTGCCGGTAAGCGGCCGACGGCGATCGTCGCGCGCGATCCGCGTGTCTCTGGCGAATTTCTTACCGCAGCCGTGTCGGCGGGCCTCGCGTCGAGCGGCATCGACGTGCTCGACGCCGGGGTGATCCCGACGCCCGCCGCCGCATTCCTGGTCGGCGACGCGGGGGCCGACTTCGGAGTCATGGTCTCGGCGTCGCACAACGCCATGCCAGACAACGGCATCAAGTTCTTCTCGTTCGGCGGCACCAAGCTGCCCGACGAGGTCGAAGACCGCATCGAGCACGCGCTCGACGAGCAGCGTCTCGCGCCCGTCGGCGGAGATGTTGGTCGCATCCGGCGTTTCGCCGACGCGGAAGATCGGTACCTACTGCACCTGCTCTCGACCGTCGACGTGTCACTCGCGGGTCTGCATGTCGTGCTCGACTGCGCTCACGGCGCCGCCTCCGCGATCTCGCCGCAGGCGTTCACCGACGCTGGCGCGCGGGTCACGGTGATCGGCGCCGACCCCAACGGCCTCAACATCAACGACGGCGTCGGATCGACGTACCTCGACCCTCTGCAGCGCGCCGTCGTTGCCGCGGGCGCCGACCTCGGCATCGCACATGACGGCGACGCGGATCGCTGCCTCGCCGTTGACGCCTCCGGTCGGGTCGTCGACGGCGACCAGATCATGGCCATTTTGGCGCTGTCGATGAAGCGGCGCGGGATGCTCGCGAAGGATTCCCTCGCGGTGACCGTCATGAGCAACCTCGGTCTCAAGCGCGCCATGCAGGAGCACGGCATCGAGCTGGTCGAGACGAAGGTCGGCGACCGATACGTGCTCGAGGCGCTCGCCTCACACGGGCTCTCCCTCGGCGGCGAGCAGTCGGGCCACGTCATCATGAGCGAGCACGCCACGACCGGCGACGGCATCCTGACCGGTCTGCAGCTCGCGGCCGAGATGGCGCGTACCGGTAAGACGATCGCCGAGTTGGCGTCCGTGATGACGGTCTTCCCCCAGGTCTTGGAGAACGTGCGCGGCGTCGATCGCACGCGGCTCGACGGTCACGCCGGTATCGCCGCGGCCGTCGCCGAAGTCGAGGCTGAGCTCGGTGACAGCGGTCGCGTGTTGTTGCGCGCGAGCGGAACAGAGCCCATGGTGCGCGTGATGGTCGAGGCCGCTGACGACGCGACGGCTCGGGCCATGGCCGATCGCCTCGCCGCGGTCGTCACGGCCGAACTCGCCGTCTAAATCTTGCGCAACAGCACCGTCGAGACGGTGTGGTTGCGCTCCTTGCGCAGCACGAGGGATGCGCGGGCTCGCGTCGGCAGGATGTTCTGTACGAGGTTCGGCTCGTTAATGTCGCCCCAGATGCGGCGCGCCGTCACGCGCGCCTCGTCCTCGCTGAGCGACGCGTAACGGTGGAAGTAGCTGCGCGGGTCGCTAAACGCGCCGCGCTGCAGCTTCAGGAAGCGCTGCTCATACCAGTCGGCAATGTCGCTCGTGCGGGCGTCGACGTAGATGGTGAAGTCGAACAGGTCGCTCACCGCAAGGGATGCGCCCGGCCCGGGGGGCTGCAGCACGTTCAGCCCCTCGACAATCAAGATGTCGGGTCGGCGGACGATGATTTCGGCGCCGGGGATGATGTCGTACGACAGGTGCGAGTACACCGGCGCGCGCACCTCTTCGGCACCGGCCTTGATCCGCGAGACGAAGCGCAGGAGCGCACGCCGGTCGTAGCTCTCGGGGAAGCCCTTGCGGTGCAAGATGCCTCGGCGCGACAGTTCGGCCGTCGGCAGCAAGAACCCGTCGGTGGTCACACGTTCGACGCGGGGCGTGTCATCCCATCGCGAGAGCAATTCGCGCAGCAGACGCGCGATGGTCGACTTACCGACCGCGACGGAGCCGGCCACACCGATGACGAAGGGGGTGCGGGGCCCGCGGTCGCCGAGAAATTGGCGGGTGGCCGTGTGGAGGTCGCGCGCGCCCGCGGCGTACAAATTGAGCAGCCGGCTGAGCGGCTGATACACCTCGGCGACTTCGCGCACGTCGAGCTGGTCGCCGAGACCGCGCAGCCCGATGAGTTCGGGTTCGGTGAGCGGCTGCGGGGTCGCCGGGGCGAGCGCCGACCACCTGGCCCGGTCAAGCTCGACGAACGGGCTCTGATCACGGGGGGATGCGCCGGCGCCGTACTCGCGCCCGGGGGCGGGATGCGCCTCGACCATTCGCCCCACAGTACCGGGACGAGCCGCGTGACCCTCGCGCCCTAGAATCGAGCGCATGTGTGGAATCGTGGGATACGTCGGCCAGCGCGGCAGCCTGGAGGTCTTGCTGGGTGGCCTGAAGCGCCTTGAATACCGGGGCTATGACTCGGCCGGAGTAGCGGTACTGGCTCCGAGTGGTGAGCTCGGCACGGCCAAGAAGGCCGGCAAGCTCGGCAACCTGACCGACGAACTGGGCGCGCACCCCGTCACCGACGGCCACACCGGCATCGGCCACACCCGCTGGGCGACGCACGGCGGCCCCACCGATGAGAACGCGCACCCGCACCTGGGTGACGACGGCAAGCTCGCTCTGATTCACAACGGCATCATCGAGAACTTCAGCGAGTTGAAGGCCGAGCTCGTCGAGCGCGGTCACACCTTCTCGAGCGAGACCGACACCGAGGTCGCCGCCCTGCT
>DASSWY010000047.1:0-3367 GCA_035704325.1 Microcella sp.
TGCGGCGATTGCGGATGATGCCGGCGTCGTCGAGGAGGCGCTGGACGTCGGCCTCGGTGAACGCGGCGACCGCCGCTGGAACGAACTGCGCGAACGCGGCCCGAAAGTGCTCGCGCCGGCGCAAGATCGTGAGCCAGGAAAGCCCTGACTGAAAGCTCTCGAGCGCAATGCGTTCGAAGAGAGCCTCGTTACCACGCACCGGGTGACTCCACTCGTCGTCGTGGTAGGCGCGCAGATCATCGACGTTGCCGACCCACGCGCAACGAGCCCGGCCGTCGGGGCCGAGAAGGGTGGATGGCGGGGTGGGGGCGGCGGATGCGCGGGATGCGGGGGAGTCTGGCATGTCGGGAACGCTACCCGGCCGCTCCGACGGCCACGGGCATCCTTACGCCACCGGGGGACGCATCGCGATGTGCGCGAGGCTGGGAGGATGGGAGGCATGACGGACATGACCTACCGCTCTCTCGGTGACTCTGGCCTTCGCGTCTCGAGCGTCGGCATCGGCTGCAACAACTTCGGCCGGCCCGGCACGGCGACGGAAGAGCAGGCGGGTGCGGCCCGCGTTATGCACGCCGCGATTGATCACGGCATCACCCTGTTCGACACCGCCGACATCTACGGCTACGCGTACGGGCGCAGCGAGGAAATGATGGGCCTCGCCCTCGCCGGCCGGCGCGACGAGATCGTGCTGGCGACCAAGTTCGGACACACCGACTACGAGAGCCCAATTCCGCACTGGGGGGCACGCGGTTCGCGCCGCTACGTGCGCCTCGCGGTCGAACAGAGCCTCACGCGCCTGAAGACCGACTGGATCGACCTCTACCAGTTGCACACCCCCGACCCGCTCACGCCGATCGAGGAGACGCTCGCGGCGCTTGACGAACTCATCGACGAGGGCAAGATCCGCTACATCGGCCACTCCAACTTCAGCGCGTGGCAGCTCGTCGAGGCCGAGCTCCTCGCGCAGCTGCACGGCCACCCGCGATTCATCTCGGCGCAGAACGAGTTCAACCTGCTGACGCGCGACGCGGAAGACGAGTTGTTGCCGGTCGCCGAACGATACGGCGTCGGCTTCCTGCCGTGGTTCCCGCTGTACAACGGCCTCTTCACCGGGAAGTTCACGCGCGACGGCGGCCCCTCCGACTCGCGCATCATGCGCCAGCGCCCGCACCTCGTCGAGAACGCGCCCTGGGACGCCATGGAACGCTACGCCGCCTTCTGCGCCGATCGCGGCGTTGGGATGCTCGAGGCGACGATCGGCTGGATGCTCAGCCGCCCCGCCATGGGCTCGGTCATCGCGGGGGCGACCTCGATCGAGCAGGTCGCCCAGAACGCCGCAGCGGCGTCAGCGTGGACGCCGTCGGCTCGCGACCTCGACGAGATTGACGACATCTTCCCGCGCTCGTGACACTCACGCGCTCGTGGCTCAGCCGGCATCCTCAGTGGGCAGCGGTTCCGGGACGACATTGATGGCACGGTTGAGGGCGGCGGCCTCGCCGTTGAGATCCTCCAGTTCGACGAGCAGCGCGTTGTAGTCATCGATTGCGGCATTGAGAGCGGTGCGTGCCTCCTCGAGCGCTGCCTGACGGGCGAGGATCTCGGCGCGCTCCTCATCGAACGCGTCGATCGTGTCGAAGGCGCCGGGGGTGTCCGCCCGAGTGTTGAAGTCGTCAATGTCGGCGGCGAGCTGCTCAGAGGTGGCGGCAAAGGCGGCTCGCTCGGCCTCGATGCGGGCGCCGAGCGCTGCGATGTCGTCCTGCAGGGAGGCGAGCCGCGCATCCAGTTCGCGAAATACGCTCGTTGCGCTCGCATAGAGCGTCGTGACGGCGTCGCGGTCGCTGAACCAGCCCGCGTAGTGCGCCTCCAGCACGGCGGGGAGCGTGGGGACCTCTGAGCCGAGAATCGCGTAGAGCTCGGGAATGCGCGATTGAGGGTCGGAGTCTTCGTAGAGGGCAATGCGTTCGACCAGCTCATGGTCTGGTCCGAGCGCCGCAAACGCCTCCTCGAGCGGCTCGACAAGAGCAGCGCGCTCGTCGTCGGCCATGCGGTCCCACACCGCGTGCAGCATCTCGTGTGCGGCGACAACGGCCTGCAAGCCCTCGAGCTCGGGGGAGGCGATCGGGAAGAGGTAGATGCGGCCCTCCGGCCGCGTGAAGCAGCCCAACACCCCGATGCCGGGCTCGTCGTTGGTACACGAGTCAGCGAAATCGCGATCGTCGACAATTACGGGTCGACTTGCGGAGAAGACGAAGCGGCCCTGCTCGCTCATGCCCGCGCGATCGGCGAGCGACTGCACCTCGCCCGACGGCGTGAACCGCGCCACCGTCCAGTGGTCGATGACTGTGCGCGGGTTCGCTGCAGCCCATCCGACCGCGCCCAACACCACGAGCTGCGCGGCGATCGCGACGGCCGCGCATCCGACGAGTGTGGCCCGCCCGAAACGGTGCGCGCGCGAGCGCGAAAGGGGCGGGGCCGAACTCATGCCATCACGCTACTGGCCGAACGGCCGCTACATCGCGAGGACGGCGACCGCTGAGTTGAGTGTCGTCACGAACAGCGCCCACACGAAGGCGGGAACGATCAACAGCGCGGCACCGCGATGGACCTCCCACACGCGGAAGATCGTGGCGAGCATCACGATGTCGAGCACCACCAGCACGGCGAGTGCCAGCCACGGGCCGGTTGCGCCGGTGACGCCGAGACCAAAAAACGCGGGGGCCCAGAGAGCCGTGAGGACGAACTGCCCGGCGTACAGCTTGAGCGCGATCGAGCGCTCTGTCGACTCGGGGCGTCGCCAGATCAGCCATCCGGCGATCGCCATCATGAGATACCCGGCGACCCACACAGGAACAAAAACCGTCTCGTGGGGCGCCCACATTGGCTTCGCTGTCATTCCATACCAGCCGGCGAAGGCGGGCTGAGCGATCAGGGCACCGGCGCCGGCCGTCACGAGGGCGAGCGCGACAAGGAGGGTGAGTATTCCGACGGAGCGGGCGCGCGGCGGGCGCAGCCCGGTGCGTGGCGTGTGGTGCTGTGCGGTGCTCGTCATGGGCCCTCCCTCCGTCGGCACGCATGCGAGCGTACGAAAGGAGCCTCCACGTCAACTGCGCGTCGGCCCCGCGGACGGCGAGAAGAGCCGTCGCAGGAGTGGCGGGGAGTCGGCTCAGGGAAGAACGACCGCGTACGCCACCGTGATCGAGGCCGCGTAGATCACCCAGAGGGCGTAGGGGGCCACCAGGATGCTCGCCGTACGTCGAACCTGCCAAAACTCGCTCATCATGACCACGAGCGACAGCAGCAACAGCATGTGAATGCCGAGTGCCAGCCACGTGGCGAGCGAACCGATTGCCGGGTAGAGGGCAAAGAA
>DASSWY010000057.1:0-2453 GCA_035704325.1 Microcella sp.
GGGCTCTCCGGCCGCGGCCGCGAGGCGCCCCAGGTGCGTACGTGCCGCGGCCACCGAGATCTGCTGGCCGACGATGGTGCGCATGAGCAGCTCTGAGGGATCCGCGGTTCCCGGCACCCGGATGCCCGGGGTGCGGGCGACGAGCGGCGCGAGCCGGGGGTCGCGGGCGAGCGCCTCATCGACGGCGACGGGGTCGGAATCGAGGTCGAGCATCCGTCTCGCCCGCGCAACACCCACGGCGACGTCGGCGAGCGAAGAGAGCGCGAGGCGCAGGGTGAGCGTCCACGGCTCAGGCGAGGCGGGGGATGCGCCTGGCGCTCGTGACGAGCTCGACCCGCGCGTGGCCGTGATGTCGATGACGGCGGGGCCGTGGGGAAGCGTCGCCGTGCGGGCGAAGCGCAGTCGGCCGGCAGCGGGGTCGAGGTCGGCCAGCTCGACCCCGGCGATGGCGCGAGCGGCGAGGTATGCGAACATGCCCGGCGCGTCGAACGGGGCGCGCACGGGGAGGGCGAGGGTGACGGTCACGAGGGGGCCCGGGGCGGTGGCGCCGTCGCCGAGATCGGGACGGCGCGCGACGGCCCCTCCCCCACTCCCCCGGGCTGCAGCGCGCGCCCGCAGCTCGCTCGGCGTCATCGCGAACACCTCGCGCACCGTGTCGGTGAACTGGCGCACCGAGCCGAATCCGGCGGCGAATGCGACGTCGGCGAGCGGCAGCGGGGTGCCGACGATGAGCGCTCGGGCGAGCTGGGCGCGGCGGGCGCGGGCGAGCGCCAGCGGGCCGGCCCCGAGCTCGGCGGTCAGCAGCCGGGTGAGGTGCCGCGGGCTGTATCCGAGCCGCGCGGCCAGGCCAGCTACGCCCTCGCGGTCGACGACGCCGTCCGTGATGAGTCGCATCGCGCGGCCCGCCACGTCGCCGCGCCAGTCCCACTCGGGGCTGCCCGGCGTCGCCTCCGGCAGGCACCGCTTGCACGCCCGGTAGCCCGCCTCGTGCGCGGCGGCCGACGTCGCGAAGAACGCCACGCCCGTCTCGCGCGGGGTGCGGGCGGGGCACGACGGGCGGCAGTAGATGCCAGTCGAGGCGACGGCCGTCACGAACTGCCCGTCGAAGCGGGCATCGCGCGAGGCGATCGCCCGGTAGCGCTCCGCGAACCCCGGATGCCCGTGGCGCCACCGCGCGCCCGTCGCGTTCGCGCGCGCGCTCGTCGGGGTCATGCCCCCATTCCACCGCGCATCCCGCCCCGCGTCTAGCGGGAATCGGACACCGCAACACAGACAACCGGACAGCGCACCCCGGGAACACGGGCAAGCCTCGCGTCACCGGTAATGAGAGGCGCACCCAGTTCTTCGGCAAGTGCCAGATACGCAGCGTCGTATGCCGACGCGTTGTCTGCCAGCTCAAGCACACGACCGAGAAGGGGGTCTGCCGGCCATATGTCGAGACGAAACTCGACCAGTTGCTGGGCTGCGTCGATCATCGTGTCTCGCGTGATTTTCCGCGCGAGATACAGACCCCGCAGAGCACTGATCGTTTCGATGACGGCATGCCCGGGCACGACCCAGTGGTCATCTCCCGCCATCGCGCTCGCCGCTTTGCCGACCTCGACAGATGGGCCGGCAACCAACATTGCCAAGCACGAAGCATCGACCACAATCATGAAACGCGCGGCCTGCGGCCCTCGTCGATAGCGGCGAGTATGTCTTCCATCGTCACCGACCCTGCGCGGTCTCGAGCCCGGTCGCGGGCCCGGTCGAGAGCAGCGCGGTTGTGGGCCGCACGGCCTTCGCGTTCGAGAACCTCGTGCAGGAATGCTTGAAGCGACTGCTGTCGCCGACCCGCCTCAGCAGCGAGTGCATCGCGCAACTCGGGCGACACGTCGCGAATTTGAATAGCCACCATGCAACAATGGTAGCGCTTGTGCATGCAGAAATGCATGCAGAAAGTGATACCAGGGGGCTCTCTAGCGTCGGTGCTTTACAGCGTCGGCACGTCCTCCATGCGGTCGACCGTCAGCGCATCCTTCTCGGGGTCGACGTGCACGCGCACGACGTCGCCGTCCGTGATCTGGTTCGACAGAATCGCCCGCGCCAGCCGGTCGTCGATCTCGTGCTGCATGAGGCGACGCAACGGGCGCGCCCCGTAGATCGGGTCGTAGCCGCGTTCCGCGAGCCAGCCGCGCGCGTCCGGGGTGACGGCGAGCTGCAGGCGGCGCTGCGCGAGCCGCTGCTCGAGCCGGTCGACCTGCAGCGACACGATCTGGCCGAGGTCGTCCGTCGACAGGGTCGAGAACACGACGATGTCGTCGAGGCGGTTCACGAACTCGGGCTTGAACGCCTGGCGCACCATGTCGTTCACGGCGGCAACCTTCGTCTCCCAGTCGAGCGTCGGGTCGATCAGCGCCTGCGAGCCGAGGTTCGACGTCAAGATCAAGATGGTGTTGCGGAAGTCGACCGTG
>DASSWY010000082.1:0-4518 GCA_035704325.1 Microcella sp.
CTCGACCAGCGAGTGATCGCCGGGCTCGGCAACGACTACCGCAACGAGACGCTGTTTCTGCGCGGCGTGCTGCCCGAGACCCCCGTCGGCGCGACCGACGCCGCCGCCGCACTCGACCTCGCGGTGCGGCTGATCCGCGCCAACCGAGACCGCAACGAGCGCACGACCACCGGCGACACCCGTCGCGACAAGCGGCTGTGGGTCGCCCATCGCGACCGCAAGCCGTGCCGCCGCTGCGGCACCCCGATCAAGCGTGGGCTGCTCGGCGAGGACGCGCTCACGGAGCGCATCACCTGGTACTGCCCGAGCTGTCAGCGGTGACCCGCGCTTTCCTGTGAACCGGATGCGCGGGGCTCAGCCCGCCTCTACCTCGCGCACCGCTGCCGGTCGCCACGCGACCAGGCGCAGCACGGTCGCCGCGACGAGGCCGAGGGTTCCGGCGATGATCAGCGGAAGCCCGAGCACCTGCATGAGGCGGGCTGGCAGGAACGCCGCCGGGTCGTACGTCGACGCCGTCTGCAGGGCACTGAAGGCGAACTCGGCGGCGACGGTGAGCGCGATGCCGCCGACCAGGGTGAGGGCTCCGACGATCCAGAGGGCGCGCATCCACGGGTTGCCGACGACGATCACCTCGAGCGGTGCGCGACCGACGGCGACCGGTGCGGCGCCGGTGACGAGCACGGCCGGGTCAACCTCGGGCCCGCGGGGCGCCGGCGTCTCGCGACGGGGCGGCGGTGCGGAGGCGAGCGGTGCGGGTGCGGGCGGTCCGGTTGCGGCGCTGCGCGCGGCGGTCGCGGGAAACGCAGCGCCGTCGCCGCCACGCTGAAAGACGCGCGGATACCGCGGGTCAAGCGACGGGTCAGTCATGGCGGCTCCTCGGCGGTGGGCGAACGAGGCTCAGAGTAACTCGCGGCGCCGCACGGTGTCCGAGCGCGCGGGTAGCCTCGCAGCATGCCGCGCTCCCACCCCCGCTTCGCGATCGGGATGCGCGTCGCGGCTCTCGCGGTTGCGCTCAGTGCCGTGCTCGGCGGCTGCGCCCTGCTGGCTGACGTCACGGCACCGACGACGGCGCGCGATGCTCGGCCCACCGGCGTGGTGGCCTCGATCACCGACGGCGACACGCTGCGCCTTGTTGTCGATGGTGAGGAGCTGCGCGTGCGCCTCACCGGCATCGACACTCCCGAGCTGCGCGAGTCGGAGTGTTTCGCCGACGAGGCACGCGACGCCCTCGCGGCTCTCGCGCCGGTCGGCTCGCGCATCGCCTTCGAGTACGACGACGAGCAGCGCGACCAGTACGACCGAGAACTTATGTACCTGTATGCCGCCGACGGCACATTCATCAACCTCGCGCTCGTCGAAGGTGGGTACGCGCGCGAGCTGCACTACTCACCGAACTACCGCTACCGCGATCAGATCGAGTCGGCCGACGCGGACGCGCTGGCGGCAGGGGCCGGATTGTGGGGCGCCTGCTCGTAGCGGCGCCGGCGTCCGGGGTGGCCGACCTCCGCCGTCCGTTGTGGACGACCCGAGCCTCGCCCCGCGAGCGTGACTACCGTCGAATGACGTGCATCCCCTTCTTACACCGACCCTCGGGCTACTGATTCTCTCTGGCGCGACGCTGCTGATCGGCAGAGCCGGACGCGACGGCGCCCTCGGGCGCAATCGCGCAGTGGGAATCCGAACGAGCGCGACCCTTGCGTCGGATGCCGCCTGGCAGGCCGCGCATCGCGCCGCCGCGCCCCTGGTGCAGAAGGCCGCCGCCGTTGCTGGCACGTTCGCGGTCGTCGGCATCGCTGCCATGCTGTGGACCCCTCCGGCGTGGGAGGCCGCCGTCTTCCCCACCGTGGTTGTCATGGGGTACGCCATACCGGTCGCGCTGCTCGTACGCGCCATGGTGGTCGCCGACCGCGCCGCGACCGAGGCCGCGACCGTCGACGGCGAATAGCCGCGCACAGAGCGGGGCCTCGCCCACCACCGGCAGGTCTGTGCCCACCGCCTGACTTCCTACTCCGGTGTAGGAAGTCCTACACCGGAGTAGGCGCCGCGGAGTGCGGGATACAGGGGCGGCGTGCGGGCCGGGGGCCGAGGCGAAGGGCGAAAGGCGGGGGGCGAAAGGCGAAAGCCGGGGGCCGAGGCGAAGGGCGAAAGGCGGGGGCGGAGGGCGGAGGGCGAAAGCCGAAAGCCGAAAGCCGAAAGCCGGGGGGGTAGTCGGTGGGGCGTTCGCGGTCGCAGACACCACGCGGGAGCCGCACGCGCACCCACCCGGGCGAGCACGTGCGCGGGTAGCCCGCTCCTACGCGCTGAGCGGCTCGATCAGCTGCGGGCCGTCTCCGCGCAGGGGCGCGACGGCGTGCAGCTCAAGCCGCTCGAGCACCGCGTCGCTCTCGGCGACCATGGCGTCGACGAGCGACTGGTCGCCCTCGACGGTCGGGTCAAGCCACTCGTCGACGACCTCGCGCGGCAGCATCACGGGCGCCCGATCGTGGATGCTCGCCGCGGGCCCCGCCGCCGCTCGCGTCAGAATCGTGGCCGTCAGAATCCATTCGGCGGGTTGCTGGCCGTCGGCGACCGGCGGGCGCCACCACGAGTAGAGACCCGCGAACGACAGCTCACCCTCGACGGGGTCGTGAATGTAGTGCGGGGTCTTGACCGGTTTGCCGTCGACGCCGGTCGTCGTGTGCCACTCGTAGTAGCCGTCGGCGGGCAGGATCGCCCGCGACCGCACGAGCGCACCCTTGAAGGTCGACTTCTCGCTCACGGTCTCGCTGCGGGCGTTGAAGGTCGGGTACTTGCTGGCGAGGTCTGTCGCCCAGCGCGGCACGAGCGACCAGCGCGCACCCGTCACGAAGCGGCTCGGCGGCACCTCGTCTGGATCAGTCTTCGACAGCCGGTCGACGACGATCGGCACCCGCTGGGTGGGCGCGATGTTCCAGCTCGCCGGCATGGCGACAGTGTCGACCTCGTCGGCCTCGAAGTAGCGGCCGAGTTCCTCACCGCTCTTGGTGTTCGCGTAGCGGCCGCACATCGCCCTCGGCCCCTCAGACCTCGTAGTCGACGGTCGCGCGGTCGATCATGAGCGAGCGCACGATCGTGGCCGCCTCGATGTGCGCGGGGTGATTGGCGTACACGGCGAGCGCCTCGCGGTCGTCGTGCTCACTGATGAGCACCGCGTGCCAGTTGGCCTCGAGCAGACCGATGTCGGCGCCGACGGTCAGCGAGCGCAGGCCCGGCACGACGCCGACGAGCGCTTCGAGCGGGGCGGCGAAGCGGCGAATATCTGCCGCGCGCTCGGCCTCGCTGGAGGCCAAACGGAAGAACACGACGTGCCGGATCATGCTGTCTTCTCCTTCAGCGCGGTGCGCAACCGCGTTTCGTCAACGCGCCAGATGGTGTGCACGGCGCCGTCGATCATGACCACCGGAATCTCATCCCAGTGCTTCTCATTCAGTGCCGCGTCGCTCGTAATGTCGCGCTCAACCAGCTCGGCCGCAGGCACCTCAGCAACGACCCGCTCGACGATCGGGCGGGCGTCGTCACACAGGTGACACCCCGGCTTCGTCAACAAGAGAACCTCGATGCGCGACACGGGGCCAGCCTACGCCCGTGCCTAGACTGGATGCTGATGGCCGCCCTCGACGACGACGCGACGCCGCCCGGCACTCCGCCGCGCGACGGTGCCGCGCAGCCGCCAAGCGAGACGCCGATCATCGCCTTCTTCGACGTCGACAACACCTTGATGCGGGGCGCGAGCGTCTACCACCTCGGCTGGGCCGCCTGGAAGCGCGGCTACGTCACCTTCGGCGACCTGGTGCGCTTCACCTGGAAGCAGCTGCGCTTCATCGCCGTCGGCGAGAACCACGCGCACCAGCTCGCGGTGCGCGATCGGGCGCTCGAGCTGATCGCCGGCCACACGATCGCCGAGCTCGAGTCGCTGGCGATCGAGACCTACGAGACGCGCATTCAGAAGCTGCTGCTGCCGGAGACGGTGGGTCTCGCCCGCGACCACCTCGACAAGGGCCACGAGGTGTGGCTGATCACGGCGACACCGGAGGCGTGCGCGCGAGTGATCGCCGAGCGTCTCGGGCTGACGGGCGCCATCGGCACCCGCATCCGCGACGTCGACGGGGTCTTCACGGGTGAGCTGCTTGGCCACGTCATGCACGGCGCCGAGAAGGCGCTCGCGGCAAAAGAGCTGGCGCTCGAGAAGCACGCCCACCTCGACGACTGTTGGGCGTACTCCGACTCGCGCAACGACATCCCGCTGCTCGAGCTCGCGGGAAACCGCGTCGTCGTGAATCCCGACGCGGCGCTCAAGCGGTACGCGAACGCGCGGAACTGGCCGATGATTACGGCGGGTGCGGCGAGCATCCGTGCGCAGCGTCGTCGCGTGCGTCGCGAAGCGCGCGCGGTCGCGAAAGACGCCCGCTAAGCGATCACCTCGCGCCGGAGGCGTGGGGGTTAACGCCGAAGCGCCCCGCCCAAAGGCGAGGCGCTGGCTGTTGGGCGGATGCCCTACTT
>DASSWY010000092.1:0-21976 GCA_035704325.1 Microcella sp.
TCCGAAAGCGCCCCGGCCTCGTCGCCTACACGGGTGTCGCTCCCGCTACTGCAGTCGACGCGAACGGGGTGCTCGGGCTGTACCTCACGGAGAGCCGGGTAGCGCATACGAGCGGATCAGCCGTCGTAAGCGGAACCCATCCCGGAGTGCTCTACGCCGTTGGGGCGACGGTGAACGCATCCGGGGGCGGTCATAACGCGGGTCGAAACGTTTACCGAATCGCAGGCGGCGCAGCCACCGTCGTCGGGACGGGGACAGCAAACCAAGACAGGCTCGCCACGCCTGCCGCAATTGCAACGACCCGGTTCCCTCGGCCCACCTTCGTCGAAACAGAAGCATTGCTCGTCATCGCAGGTGGCGCCGAAATTGGGAAGATCGACATCCGTCCAGAGACCTTCAGCGCGCCGAACTTCACGACGAACGCCGACTACCAGGAGATGAGCTTCCTCGGGGGCTGCCCGCCGCTCGCCTCCCACATCATCGGCAACAGCTCCCGCATCCTGGCCAACGACACGCAGCTCGACCAGACGAAGCTGCGCTACAGCGACATCAGCCAGGGCATCGTCGACTTCGTCGGGCACGAGACGTGGAGCCCGTCGCCCGGCGCGGCGGGCTTCTTCACGGCGGAGGCGCGGCCCGACTCGATCGTCGCGTGCGCCGAGAACACGAACGACATCTACGTCTTCGGCAAGACGAGCCTCCAGCTCTTCAGCCCGGACACCTCCGTCACCTTCGCGCCGAGCGTGACGAAGGAGGTCGGCTGCCTCGCCCCCTACGGCATCGTCAAGTACGACGAGAAGTTCGTGTGGGTCGACCACCTCACCCGCATCGTGATGAGCGACGGCCGGGAATGGCAGGACGTGGGCGGGCCCATCCAGGCGACGCTCGACGATCTGACGACGCCCTCCGACTGCTACGCCTACCGCTTCAGCGAGAGCTTCGCCGACTGCCTCATCTTCCGCTTCGAGACGGACGGCGAGACGCTCGTGCTGCAGCCGAGCTCGGGCTGGGCCCGGTGGGCGCTGCACACGGCGTCGACGGACGACTTCAGCATGTTCCCGGTGCTGAGCCATGTCCTCCGTCAGGACGGCGGCCTGAACGTCGTCGGGCTCGCGGACGGCACGATCCGGCTGCTCACGCTCGACGCCGAGACGGATCTGGGCGCGCCCATCGTCGCCTACGTCCGGACGGGCTTCGAGGACCACAAGAGCAACCACCGCAAGCAGAGCCAGGCGGTGCACCTCGTCTTCAAGCGCGAGCCGGGTCTCAGCGACAACGTCACGTGCTATCTCGAATACCGCGACGAGCTGAGCGACGAGTGGACGGTCATCGACATCGACCTCGGGGTCGATGATGGCGATCTGAACCCGGTGGTCACCCTGCGCTCGCTCGGCGTCTACCGCCGGCGGCAGTGGCGCTTCCGGTTTCCAAACGAGAACAAGCTCTTCCTCGTGCGCGCGACCGAAGACTTCGAGGACCTCGGGAGCTGAAGGAGAAAGAACGATGAGCACGCGAAGCACTGTAGGAACGGCGGCGACCGGCGCGGGCGTGGGCGGCGCGTTCGGCGGCCCCGTCGGCGCGGGCATCGGCGCCGGCGTCGGTGCGCTGCTCGGGATGAGCGGCCTGCTCGAGGACGACTCGGCGAAGAAGGCGCTGCTCGAAAAGCAGCGGCAACTCGCTGCCGAGGCGCAGCGGCGCCGGGAGGAACTGCAGCGCGCGCGCATGCAGAGTCTCACCCAGCAGATGATGGCCTTCGGCCCGCGCAATCAGGTCATGGCGCAGATGTTCGGCCCCGACGCGGCGTTCACCGGCAAGCAGATGGCCGACATGACGGCGAACCCCATGGGCCCGCCGCAGGCCGATCAGTGGCTGATGGACTACTACGACCAGGGCAAGCACAAGCTCAATTTCGAGCAGTGGCGGCAGGACCAGCACGCGCCCATGAATCCGGACGCCAAGGAGGGCAAGCGCATGACCGAGCAGCGCGGCCAACTGCTCGACTACGCCCGCAAGCGTGAGCAGTACGAGCGCGAGGAAGCCGCGCGTCGCGCTCAGATTGAAGCCGCGTTCGGCACGCCGCGCGGCCCCGCTCCCATCAACCCCATCCAGGCGGCACCCGCCCGGAGGTACTGATGCCCACCTTTGGCCTCAATCCACAAGCCCCGAACCCCTTCGCCCAGCCCGGCGGGATGAACCCGAACGCGGGGAGCAACGGCGGCCCCATCCAGTCGCCGGGCAACAACCTCGTCAACCCCGGCTACAGCGAGCAGGCGTTCGAGTACACGCAGAATCGGCTGATGGAGGACCCCTATGGGCAGTCCATGCAGCAGCTCGGGCAAGTGGCGGCGCAGCAGGGCACGGCCGAGAAGTACCTGCTGAACAACCTCGGCTCGCTCGATGGTCCGGGGCAGGGGCAGCAGTACTGGAACCAGGTCCAGGGCCAGTACATGGACCCGTTCGCCGGCGAGCAATTCACGCGTGAGGCGACGCAGGCCTTCGGCGCGCAGGGCGCCGCGGGCGCCTTCAACAGCCAGGCGATGGGCGATCACTACGGAGCCTACACCAACTACAGCACCGGCAACGCGCAGGGGCAGTATGGGCAGAGCGCGGGGCAGCTCGCGGGCGGCACGCGCGGCGAGCAGGGGCTCGGGCAGATCGCCGGGCAGTACGGCGACATCGGCCAGTACGGGGGCCCGAACCACGCCCAAGGCCAGTACCAGCAGAACGCGAGCTATGGGCCCATGGCTGCCCAGAGCTTCTACGACCAGGTCGGCGGCAGCTACGGGCAGATCGGGACCTACCAGGACCCGAACCGCGCCGCGGGGCAGTACGAGCAGACGCAGCAGGCTTTCGGCGACTTGCCGATCGCGAACTTCGATCCGTTCTTCGATCGGGCCATCCAGCTCGGGACGCAGGACTACAACCGGCAGACGGCCGGGCGCGGCGTCTACGGCTCGAGCGAGGCGCTCTCGGGCGTCGGCAACATCATCACCGATCTGAACGCGCAGCGGGCGCTGAAGAGCTTCGACGCCGAGATGCAGCGGGCGCAGGAGCAGCGCGCCCGCCAGCAGCTCCTCGGCGAGCAGGCGCGCATGGGCGATCTGAGCGGGCTCGGCGCGTTCAGCGCGAACATGCAGGGGCTCGAAACGTTCGGCAACCTCGCCAACAACGCGGGCAACCAGACCCTCAACCAGCAGACGATGCTCGGCAACCAGGCGCGCGACGCGGACGTGTCGGCGACGGACGCCTTCCGGGCGAACCTGGAGGGCGCGAACACCTTCGCCAACATCAACAACCAGCTCGCCTCTCAGGAGCTCGGCCGGCACGAGCTGCTCGGCAACATGGCGAACAACGCCGACACGCAGGCGACGGCGGCGCAGAACGCGCGCACGAGCGCGCTCAGCGCCTTCGGCACGATCGCCAACAACGCCGACCGGGCCGAGACCGACCGCTACGCCGCGCGCACGAGCGCCATGAACGCCGCCGACCGCATGGGGCTCGACCGCATGAACGCGGGCGCCGACATCGCCTTCGGGGTCGACGACCAGAACCGGCAGGACTACGTCGCGCAGTCGAACGCGGCGACGAACGCGGCCAACATCCGCAACGACCGGGTCCGGACGGCCGCCGACGTCTACGACACCGGCAGCGACAACGACCTCGATCGGCTGCGCGAGACGAACAACCAGGCGGGCAACGCCGAGCGCGATCGGCAGGCGCGTCAGATCGCCAAGCTCAACGCGACGGGCCAGTTCTCCAACGACATGCTCCAGGGCCTCAGCAAGGGCATGGACGCCTTCTACTCGGGCGACACGGAGGCCTGGAACGACTACTTCAACGCGCAGCTCGGCCCCAAGCTGCAAGCCGCCGGCTACAGCCAGCAGGAGCAGCAGGCCATGCGCGGCGACATCAACGCGCTGCTCGCGGTCCTGCCGACTCTCGCCGAGATGGGAAGCGGCGGCGGCAACGCGCGCCCCCTCGACCCGAACCCCTATTGAGCAATCCCCATGGCCATCACCACCGAGAGCATGCTGCTGAAGCTCAGCCCGATGCAGGGGCTCGATCCGGTCGGCGCCATCCAGCAGGCGCAGCAGATGAGCGCCCAGCGCCAGCAGATGCGCCTGGCTCGGGAGCGGTTCGAGGAGGAGAAGCGCCGGGCGGAGGAGCAGAAACAGCTCACCCTGCTGCAGGAGCGCAACGAGATGGCGCGCGCCGAGATGGCCAAGGCAACCGAGCTCGCCAAAAAGCAGGCCGACCTCGAGGCGGCGCAGCAGGCGGCGCTGCTCAAAGAGCAGCAGGGCGCGCTCGCCAAGGCGGGCGAGCTCGGCGGCACGGGCAAGGCGCAGCAGCTCGCCGCCATGTCGCCGCTCTTCGACCAGCTCGGCTATGATCAGAACTACGTCGGCAGCGTGGGCGGGCTGCCCGCCTACGACTTCGTCAACCGAGAGCAGGAGCAGGCGCGCGCCGAGCAGGAGTTCGAGCAGGCGCCACGGGGGATCGAGAGCTGGGACGGCGCCGAGAGCGCCGTGCAGTCGCTCAATCGGCTGCAGGGGCTCGGCCTGGGCTACCCCACGAACGAGCGGGGCAACCTGGACGACCCGGGCGGGGCCGATCGCGCAGCGATGGAGGGCGAGCCGCTCGGGCTCGAGCCGCAGGTGGGCGGGGTCGACAAGGCGACCGCCGACGCGCTCGCCCCGGGCGACGCCGACATGGCGACGGCGGAGGAGTTCGCGGGCGAGGGCGACGTGGCGGACGTGAGCGTCAGGGGGCGCGGCTTGGCCCCCGCCTCGCTCTCGACGGGCGACGCCTTTGCCCGAGCGCTCGCCGCGCAGCGTTACGCGCTGGAGACGGGCAAGCCCGCGCGCGCCCCCGACGAGGAGGACTACATGGGCGCCGTGCCGCGCAACCGGATCGACATGCCGGCGATGGCGGCCGAGACGCTCGCGCGGCTCAAGCCGGCGCTGGACGCGCGCGTCATGGCGCTGCCCGACGACCTGCGCCCCGCGGCGCGCCGCAACGCGGACGCCATCGGCGGGCTCGGGCTCGAGGCGCCGGACGCGCTCGCCGAGCAGGACAAGGCGATGGACGATGCGGTCAGCATCTACAACAGCCAGCAGAACCTGCTCGCCGAGCAGGCGAAGCGCCAGACGCCGTCGATGATGGACGTGAGCACGTTCCGGACCCGCGGCGCGGACGCGGCGAAGGAGCTGGCGGACAAGCGCGGCGTCTCGAAGGTGCTCGACGCCGTGGTCAAGGCCGACGAGGTCCTCCGGGTGCTCGACGACCCATCGCCGGAGAACGACCGGATGATCGCGCCTGCTTTGATGACGGCGCAGGGCGTGGTGGGCGTGCCGAGCAACACCGACCTGCAATTCGCGTTCAACGCCAAGTCGAGCCTCATCGGCGACATCATCGCGAAGGTGGAGGAGGCGATCCAGGGAGGATTGAGCACGGCGCAGCGCAGGGCCATCCGCGACTACCTCAAGGCGGTGAAGGAGTCGCAGCGGCAGACCGTCGAGGGCTTCCTCGACAGCGCCTTCCAGCGGCTCGACTCGCGCGAGTTCAACGAGCACGAGGCGCGTGGCTACAAGGGCTACATCGAGCAGAGCGTGCCCGCTGCCTGGTACAACGATTATTGGGACAAGCGCGAGAAGGCGGAGAGGTCGGGCGAGCGCGCGCCCGGGCGCGTCGGGCAGAACGCGCCCGCGGCCGCCGGCGAGCTGCAACGCCAGGCGGCCGCCGCGGGGCTCAACGGCCAGGTGCTCGGGCAGCTCATGGGTGGCGAGAGCGGCGGCAACCCAAAGGCGGCCAACGAGGCCCGCACCGACGGCCTTCCCAAGTCGAGCGCGAAGGGCGTCTTCCAGCTCCTCGACTCGACGGCGCAGGCGATGGGCTTCAAGGATGCCGCCGAGTATTCGGCACAGCCGCTGGAGAAGCAGATCGAGGTCGGGCTCAAGCTCTTCAAAAACAAGGGGCTCAAGGCCGGCAGCCCCGCCGAGGACTACGCGCTCGTGCTCGCGGCGCCGAGCAAGGTGGGCAAGTGGAAGAGCCGCGACGAGGTCGTTTACGAGGCCGACTCGCCCGAATTGGCAGGCAACCCGGGATGGCGCTCTGCTCCGGGAGGCGCCGCGACGGTGGGTAGCATCACCGACTACTACCTGAAGGCGGGCAAGCAGCGCGCGGCTGACGCCGACGAGGCGGAGCGCAAGGCGGACCCGGCCAATCCCTACCCCGATGATGCGAAGGCGACCGAGCTGCTGAAGAGGTTGTGATGGGACGAGCCGAGGACATCCAAGAGCTGCGGGCCCTCAAAGCGAGCGACAAGCTCTCGCCCGAAGTCCGCACCCAGGTGCTCGCGAAGCTCGCCGAGTTCGAAGACCAGGGGGTCGGCGAGTGGGCGGCGGCGGCCCCGCACGCGCTCGAGGCGGAGCCGGTCGCGCCCGGCGAGCTCGGCGTCAAGGGCGTCATCGGCAAGGGCGGCACGAGCTTCGGCGCGGGCGGTCAGGTCGTCGAGAACGCGGATCCGGCGGCGACGGCGTCGGTGGCCGATGCGGAGGCGGAGCGCGTCGCGGGGATGCTCGACCCGCGGTTTTCGCTCGTCCCCCAGGTGCTCGCGCTGCAGCCGGCGACGAGCGACCCGCAGAGCGACGAGGCGGCGCGGCAGCGGTGGCAGGGCGGCGACAAGGATGCCGTGATCGTCTACGAGCCCCCCGTCGCGGTGGTGCAGAAGCACCTCCTCGAGAACCCCGCGCTACTCCGGGCGCTGCGCCCGGACGAGCCCCCGGCGCTCGAGGAGATCGCCGCGCTCGACGCGGGCTCGCCCCTCTACCAGGAGGCGGCGGACTACATGTGGCGCAAGACGAAGGAGGCGGCCGACAAGGGCGGGCGCCGGGTTCTGCGCCAATCGAAGCTGCCGTGGCTCTCCGAAGATCCGGAGATGCCACAGTCGCTCGAGGTGCGCGTGCAGAACGCCGCCACGGAGGGCACGCGCGCCGCGCGCGCCTTCGTGATGGGCACCGACGACACCGCCCTACTCGGCGTCGCCCGAGCCGTCCACGAGCGGCTGCAGCCCGAGGGCATGCTCGACCGGCCGACGCTGGGCGTCAACGAGAGCGTCCCGCAGAAGACGGCCGACCTCAACGCCTGGGAGACGGAGCAGAACCCGATCGCGTACGGGGGCGGGCAGCTCTACGGGGGCACGGCCAATTGGGGCGTCGCCAACCGGCTCTGGAAGAGCGTGCAGGAGGGTGGGGAGATGCTCGGGCGCGCCGTCGCAAAGACGCGCCTGGGCGCCACCCTGGCGGAGCTGCACCCATTCCTGCGCGGCGCGGGCGGCGTCGTGGGTGACACGGCGGCGGGCTCGGCGGCGGCGGCCGCGACGCAGGTGGGCCAGGAGGTGGTGGACGCCGCGGGGCGCGGCGAGGTGGGGGACCTCGCCGAGGCGGGCGAGCGGGTCAAAGACGTCGGGTTGCTCGGCGGTGGGCTGGCGGCGGCGGGCGGCCTGGCGGGGCGAGCCGCGGGCGGCGGCGCCGATGCGATCCGCAAGTCGGCGCGCTTCTCGGGCCCGAGCGGCCCCGGCGCGGTGGGACGGACCGAGCAGAACCTCGACTATCGGCTCGGGCGCGCGCCGCGCCCCAAGGGCGAGGTCGCCAAGCTCTACGGTACCGGCGACCAGCCCGGCGACCTCATCGCCGAGCAGATTGCCCCTCCCATCCGGGACGCGGCGCAGGCCAACACGCGGGCCGCGAAGGCGCTGGGTGCCATCGAGCGGCGCGCCTACCAGGCGACGCCGGAGGGCGCGGCGCAGCCGCCGCTGAGCCACCTCGAGCGGATGAGCCTCGAGCGGCTGCGCGACTTCCACCAGCCGGGCCCCGACGGGACCCTGCGGGCGGTGGGGCCCGGCTTCCGTGAGGCGCAGCAGGTCTTCAACCGGCACGTCCGCGACGTCTCGCTCGAGCCCTCGCGGGGAGCGATCGAACTCACCCCAGACGAGGCCGGCACGTTCCTGAACGCCAGGGCGCGCTACAAGCTGCTCAAAGACGACATCGAAGCAGCGCAGGGCCGAGCGCAGGGCGCGCAGCGGGCCCCGATCCACCGGGACGACTACCTGCGCACCATCAAAGACTCGCGCGCCCGCGCCGCGGCGGACGAGGAAATCGAGGCGAGCATCGAGGACATCGTGGGCGACGCGACGCCGAGCCCCGCCCGGCGCGCCAAGGCCGAGCAGCAGGTGCTGCAGGAGCTGGTCGACGAGGCATCGTTCGTCGAGGCAAACGGCGAGCTCGCCGACTACCTCAAGCAGCGCGGGAAAGACCGCGTCTACGTCACGCCGGCGGGCGCCGACGCCCGGCGCATCGAATCGATCGTCGACGGGCTGAAGGACCCCGACCTCATCGAGGCGGCGAAGTACGACCGGCAGCAATTCACCAAGGGCGGGCAGCGCGGCGGCTACGAGCTGATGCGCCGCCGGCAGGACGAGCGGGTCGCGAAAGCCGAGCGGGCCGAGAAGCGGGTCGCCCCCGACGGCGACGCCTTCGCCCCCGTCGCGGGCCTCTACCAATCGAGGCCCGGCGAAAAGCAGTTGGTGGACGAGGTGCGGGCGCTCGCCGACCAGGCCGGCGTGCGCGAGCAGCTCGACCGCCTCCGCTCGCTGCAGGAGACGGAGGCGCTCGTCAACCGCGCGAGCTGGCGCGGGCCAGGCGGCGACAACCGGAGCGTCGCCTCTCCGCAGAACGCGATGGACGCCTTTCAGCTCCGCCTCGCCTTCCCGGCGCTGCGCGCGCTCGAAGGCCCCCTCGGCCCGCTGCGGGGCGGCAACGCCGGGCGAGCCGCGCTGCTCGGGCGCCGCGAGGACACCGACCGCCAGCGCGCGGACGTGACGAGCGAGCGCGGCCGCTACGAGGCGGCGCGCGCTCGCCGGCTGAAAGAGATCGAGCAGGAGCGGGCCGAAGAGGAGCGGGAGAGCGAACGGCTGAGAACCGAGAAGATCCGAAGGAGACGATGAGATGAGCCATCCCACAATCATCACCTACACGGGGGGCGCGCCGACCACGAGCGGCACCGTGACCCTGTTCGATTCGACCGTGGCGTTCCCGCCGGGCGGCTGCTTCCACCTGCTCGGGCAGCAGTGGTTTCAGTATTCGATCCGCACGGCGAGCGACGGCGGCGGGGGCAGCGGGACCATCACCGGCAGCTTCAGCCTCGACAAGGGCACGACCTGGCGCCCCTTCTACACGTCGAGCACGGCGGACGCCGATGACGACGACGCGGCTGCGGTCGCCGACGTCGCCGCCGACGAGGTCTACATCGGGCTCTACAAGGACGTGCGCTTCCAGTTCACGAACGCGACGGAGGCGCCGACGGTTTTCGAGGTGAATCTCGCCCTGCACTGCAGCAAGCCGACCAGCAAGGTCACGCGCGGCCACGTGCTGCATGACAACGACGCGGCGGCGGCGGCGATCGTGGTGGATGATCCGGCATGACGCTTGCTCTCGGCAACGACGCGGCGGCGGCCCTCCTCGACGGCTTCGACGCCTTCGTGAACACGGGGTCGAGCACGGCCAACCTCACCGTCTACCAGACGAACACCGCGCTGGCGGTCTTCCCGCTCTCGGCAACGGCGTTCGGCTCGGCCGTGGCGGGCTCGCTCGTGCTCGCGAGCGTGCCCATCAGCTCGACCGGGACGGAGGTCGCGGGCACGGCCAACCGCTTCGTCATCACGAGCCGTGACGGCGACCCCTGCCTCTCGGGCACGATCGGCGGGCTCGGCAGCGGCGCCGACATCGAGACGCCGCACCTCACCGTCACGGCGGCGGCGACGCAGACCCTCAACGCCTTCATCCTCCTCGTCGGCAGCGACGGCGCGCTCGGCGTCGTCGGGAGCTTCACCTTCGTATGAGCGTCGCACTCGGCTCCTCCTACACGTTCACGTTTCACGTGGAAAACGCGGCGGGCGCCGACGCGGATCCGACCACCGTGATCTTCTGGCTGCGCGAGTGGATCGACGGCACCGAGCTGCAGTGGACCTACGACGCTTCGCCCGTGGCGGGCACGCATTACCCGGCCGGCATGAACCCGATCGTCAAAGACTCGACCGGCGACTACAGCCTCGTGTTCGTGACGCGCAAGCCCGAGCGGCTCTCGGGCTTCTGGCAGGGGATCGGCACCGTCTACTTCTCGAAGCCCGAGGTCGTGTTCGTGCGGCACTCCGACGTGGAGGCGGTGGAGGACCCCTGAGATGGCGTGCGAAGACACCCGGCAGTTGACCGAGGCGCAGCGGGTCGCGGGCTACCTGCAGCAGCGCACGGGCGTGCAGCAGGCGGTGCGCCCGTTCACGGGGCGCCCCACGCTCGACAACCTCCTCGACTACATCAACCGGGAGCTGGTGCCGGCGGTCCGGCAGACGCGCAACGCGGTCAACGAGACCTACAACCAGGTCCGGGACAACGCGCCGAGCGGCAACCCGCTGCAGTTCTACTTCTCGACCGAGACCGCCAACGCGGATCCGACGACGGGCTTCATCCGGCTCGACGCGGCGACGCAGGACACGGCGACAACGATCCGGGTCTCGCAGACGAACGGGCGCCTGCAGGACGTGGCCGCGTGGCTCGACGTCATGGCGGGCGGAGCGACGACGCCGCTCGGCACCATCACGCTGTTCGACGCCATCAACCCGGGGCGGTTCCTGCGCTTCGACCTCGACACCATGGCCGACCAGGGCGCCTACTGGGACCTCGGCGTCACCATCATCGAGTCGAGCCACGACAGCCCCTTCGTGCAGGACGGCGCGGTCGCCGTCTCGTTCATCCCGGGCGTCGCCAGCTCGGGCGTCACGGTGCCGCCGACGGCCATCACGCCCGTGGCCGCAAACACGGTGATCGCGAATGCCACGGCGGCCCCGGCGGCCCCGACGGCGGTAGCGGTCGGAACGAACACGGTGCTCGGGCGCGTGGCGGGCAACATCGTTGCCGCGCAGCTCGTCAACGCGCAGGTTACCGATGCCACCTTGGCGAACGCGAAGCTCGCCAACATGGTGGAGGCGACGATCAAGGGGCGGGCTGCCGGGGCAGGCGCCGGCGCGCCAACGGATCTGACGGCGGCCGAGCTCGCGGCGATCCTCGCTGCGGCCTCGTGGGGCGAGGTCGAAGAGACCGGCGCCGGCCCGCACAGCAATTACGCGATCGGCGCGAACCGTCACATCATGGCGAGCAATGCCGCGGGGGTCTTCACCGGCTTTGCGAGCGGTGTAGCGGGGCGCGTGCTCGTCGTCAGCCACCAGGGCACGGGCTACACGGAGTTTCAGCACAACACGACGAGTACCACCACCAACCGGATCTTTACCGGGCGGCAGGGCCGCAACATCCGCATCTCGGACAACGAGATGGCGCTGTTCGTCTACGCAGACGTAACGGCAGGCAGCGGCACCACGAGCGCCTGGGTCCTGGTCGCGCCCTACCCCCCATTCGCTGTCGCGAGCAACAGCGTCACCGGCGACGTGAACGTGTTCAACGGCTCGAACTACGTTCCCGTCACGCCGAGCGGCGGGCGGCAGTTCCTCGGCACGAACACGGCCGGGACTGCGGTGTCTTATCAGACGCTGAGTCTGCTCTTCCCAGGCGCCCCCATCTACGACGTCATGGCGCCGCCGTTTAACGCGGTCGGCAATGGCGTCGCCGACGACACGGCCGCGATCAATGCCGCCATTGCCGCCGCCAACTCGACCGCCGGGACGATCTACTTCGGCAACCATCACCGAATCACCGCGGCGCTCACCCCCATCACCGCCAGCAGCGTGCGGCTGCGAGGGCGAGGCCAGTTCAACGGCGGGACCGTCATCAGTGTGGATGCGGCGGCCGCCGACGACTGGATCACGGTCGACGGCGCGCAGTACGTCGCCATCGAGGACTTCTGGATCCGAGGGGTCGGCGCGCTCTACACGACGGGCGCCGCGATCCGCCTTTATGGCGCCTTCCGCATCTACATCGACCGGGTCCTGATTACGCAGCTCGGCGTGGGCATCGACATCGAATCGAGCGGGCCGGTCGAGATCCACGACGTCACGATCAGCGATATCTATGGCGCCGCCGGCATCTGGATGCACGGCAGCGTGGCCGGCGTCGCGCACGCGATGGAGATCGTGCGCGTCAACGTGTCGACGAGCATGCCGGATTCCGTTGTCGGCTTCACGCAAGACTGGCAGCCCTCGACCGCCTACTCCGTCGG
This sequence comes from Microcella sp., assembly GCA_035704325.1. Taxonomy (GTDB): domain Bacteria; phylum Actinomycetota; class Actinomycetes; order Actinomycetales; family Microbacteriaceae; genus Microcella. The sequence goes on from DASSWY010000092.1 coordinate 12,223, forward strand.
CAACGCCGTGGTCGTCAACGGCAACATTTACCAGGCCGTCACCGGTGGTACGAGCGCGGGGTCTGGCGGACCCTCCGGGGTGCCGGGCTCGACCACGACGGACGCGCACACCGCCACCATCACCGACGGCACGGTCGAATGGGTGTGGGCGATGAGCCAGTACACGGCGTTTCTCATCGAGGAATACACATCCACGATCCGAATCCTCGACTCGGGGGCGCTGCAGGGCGCGTACGGCATTCGCATGGTGGACGGCTCGGGCGGCGCGAACGCGCCAGCGTTTCTGCGCTGCGTGAACGTCGAGTTCGACCACGTATCGACGGCGGCCATCTCGCTCGAAGGCGGCGGACAAGCGGAGTTCGAGCAGACGTTCGTCACGAGCATGCTCAACGGCCCCGCGATCCAGATCCTCGACACGTTCGATGGTCTGTGGCGCTTCAATGGCGGGGTCCTGTTCGCCAGCGGCGTCGAGCTCGTCACCATCGCCGCCCCCTACGGCGTGATGAGCAACATGGTGATCAGCGGCGGCGGGCTGTTCGGCGCGAACACCTACGACGCCGTGCGGGTCGACGCGAACACGACCCACTTTCAGATCGTCGACTGCTCGATTAGCGCGAGCCCCGGCGACACCAACCCCGACACCCGCTACGGTATCAGCATCGCGAGCGGCTGCGACAACTTCGTCGTCCAGGGAAACAACCTCATCGGCCACGACACGGGCGCGGTCCTCAACACCCCCGGGGGCGCGACGACGCGGCTGGTCCGCAACAACATCCCCGATGTCCAGGTGCTCGAGGTGGAGGAGACGGGGGCGGGCCCCTTCAACGACTACGACTCGGGCGGTGCGCGCCACATCATGGCGAGCAACACGGCGGGGGTCTTCACCGGCTTCATCGCGGGCGCCATCGGTGACCTGCTGCTGGTGAGCCACCAGGGCAGCGGCTACACGGAGATCCAGCACAACACGGGCTCGGCGAACGCGAACCGCGTGCTCACCGGCAGGGCGGGCAAGAGCCTGCGCCTGCACGACAACGAAGTGGCGACGTTCCGCTACGTCGACACGGCCGCGGGCGGCACGCTCGGGTCGCGCTGGGTGCTGGTGGCCCCTCTCTTCCCCTTCGCGCTCGCGAGCGACGCGGCGACCGGCGACGTGCTCGCGTTCACGGGCACCGACTGGAGCGTGGTCTCCGGCGGCAACAACGCGAACGTGGTGCTGCGCGGCGACGCGGCGTTCGGCACCGTGAGCAACGCGGCGCTCTCGACGATGTCGAGCCCGCGGCTCAAGGGGCGGACGACCAGCGGCACGGGCGCGGTCGAGGACCTGACGCTCACGACCACGGCGACGGTGACCCCGAACACCGCGACCGGCGGCGCTATCGGCTTCGACGTGCCGAACGATGCGGTGACGAACGCCATCCTCGCCAACATGGTGGAGGCGACGATCAAGGGGCGGGCTGCCGGGGCGGGCACGGGCGATCCGAGCGACCTGACCGCGACGCAGGTCGCCGCCATCCTCGCGAGCGCCAACTGGGGTGAAGCCGAGGAGACGGGGGCCACCCTCAACGACTACGCCATCGGCACGAACCGCCACATCATGTGCAGCAACGCGGCGGGCGTTGTCACGGGCTTCGCGAGCGGCGTCGCGGGGCGCCTCTTGGTGGTGTCGCACCAAGGCACCGGGTACACGGAGTTTGCGCACAACAGCGGCAGCAGCACGAGCGGCAACCGGATCTTCACGGGGCGACTCGGTAGCACCGTGCGCATCCGCGACAACGAGGTCGCCGTCTTCGTCTACGCGGACATCACGGCCGGCGCGGGCACCACGAGCGCCTGGGTGCTCGTCGCGCCACAACCGCCGTTCATGACGTCGACCGCCAACGCGGCCGGCGACGCGCTCGCGCATGACGGAACCAACTGGGTCGTCGCCGCTGGCGGCAACAGCGCGGATGTCGTCCTACGCGGCAACGCCACGTTCGGCACCGTGAGCCTCGCCGCCATGGCCAACCTCGCCCAGTCGACCATCATCGGGCGAGCCGAGGGCGCCGGCACCGGCGTGCCCACGGCGCTCACGCCCACGCAGGTCGCGGCCATCATCGACGGCGAAAACGTCACCTGGACCGGCACGCACACGTTTAACGGCGGCTCCGTCACGGCCAACGTCGGCACGGCGGACATCCTGCTCGGGGCCAACCCCGGCGGCATCGGACTGTTCAGCGGTCAGGCCACGGCGAACGTGACCAACGGCGACCTCGTGCTCAACAGCGCCAGCGGCATCGCCATCAACGCGAGTGGGACGGCCGTTACCAGCGTCGCGACGGGCGCGGTCGAGGTGACGGGCACGGCCATCGGCCTCACCTCTACCGGCGACACCACGATCGTTGCGGGCGGCGTCCTGACCCTTGCCGCGACGACGCAGGTCCAGGCGACGAGCCCATTCCTGGCCAACCAATTCCAGGCGAACGGGCTGATGCAGTGGAACGGGATCATCAGCCCCACGATCTCGGCCGATCAGAACAACTGGAGTCCCACCGGGCTCGGGGCGGCCAATGTGATCCGCGTGACGGCGAGCGGCGCGGCCCGCACGATCACGGGCATCGCGGGTGGCGCGAGCGGCCGCGTGCTGGTCATCATCAACGTGGGCACCTCGTTCGCCGTCACGCTCGCGGGGGAGAGCGCTTCGAGCACGGCTGCGAACCGCATCATCGCTCTCAACGAGGCCGAAGCCGAGCAGCTCGGCCTCGGGCACTCGAGCGTGCTCTGGTACGACTCGACGAGCGAGCGCTGGCGCATCATCGCGAGGTATCCGTGAAAGGGCTCGTCAGCGGCGGGGGCGACCAGCGGGGGGGGGGGGGGGGACGCCTCAAAGCACCCCGCCGCCACGAGCGCCGGTACCAATACCAGACCGAGCCAGGAATGCATCCACGATCGTGGCACGATCGCGTCGCCGACGCGGAACACGCCGCGTTAATTTGTGCCCCCGTATCGGCCAGTGCCGGGAGCCACGCACGCGGGGCGAGTTACCGAGGCCCCGGCCTGACAACGATTTGACCCGATCGTCGCCCTCGGGTTGTCAAAGGATACGAACCGATCCGGATGATCGCCACTTTGGGGTGAGGCGTCAACTTTGACCGCTGAACCCTCGAGCAGTAGACTGCGCCATGCGCGACCTGGCTCTCGGGGCTCTGATCGGAATGTGCGTGCTCGCCCTACCCTTGGCGTGCACGAGTGGGCGGCTGCCGGAGCTGGTGCGCTGCCAGCTCGAGGCGCTGAAGGTCCTGCCGGACGACCCATACCTGGTGACGGTGATGGACGCGATCGACGTGGTGGAGCGCGTGCGGGCGTGCCACGCGGCGCACGACGGCGGCGCGCCATGACCGAGCCACGCAAGCCGCCGCCGCGCTTCCCGCGCCCGGTGCCGCCGGCGCGGGAGGAGTCGGAGGTGACCCGGGTCGAGGAGGACCCGGTCCCGCTGACCGAGCGGCTGCCGATGATCCCGCCGCCGCCGCCCGCGCCCCGCCCGGTGGAGCCGTTCCGGCGGCTCGACGGGCGGCAGCCGAGCTACGTGGAGTTCCAGGCGCAGCTCGGCGACTTCTCGCAGAAGCTCGAGGCGGTCATCTCGAGCGAGGCGGCCGTGCTCGGCACGCAGCGCAAGCTGGCGCTGCAGATGGACGGGCTCTCGTTCACGGTCAACCAGCGGCTCGACGTCTTCCACGAGGAGCTGGCGCTCCTGCGCGCGACGGTGACGGGCGACCACGCCCCGCGGATCGAAGGCGTCGAGCGCACGCTAGGACAGAAAGCGGTGCGCGGTGGGGGCATCGCGGCTCTGGTGCTCGTGGCGCTGCCGATGCTCGCCGACGCGCTGCCGAGGTACCGGCACCTGTTCGAGGCGCTCGCCGGAGTCTTCCGGTGAGCTTCCGCTTCGGCCGCCGCAGCGAGGCGAACCTCGTCGGGATCCACCCCGACCTGGTGGCGGCGGTGCGCCTGGCGCTGACGCTGTCCGACATCGACTTCTCCGTGCACGAGGGGATGCGCACGCTCGAGCGCCAGAAGAAGCTCGTCGCGACCGGCGCGAGCCGCACCATGAGCAGCTACCACCTGACGGGCGACGCGGTCGACCTCGTGCCGTACGTCGACGGGCACCTGCGCTGGGAGATGGGGCTCTGCAACCAGGTGGCGGGCGCCATGCACGAGGCCTGCGCGCGGCTGCGGCTGCGGGTCGTGTGGGGGCGCGTCTGGGATTCGGAGCTCGGCGAGCTCGACCCCGAGCTGTTCGACAGCGAGCGCGCGGCCTACGTGCGGCGCTACCAGCGGGTCCACGGGGTCGAGCGGCACCCCCTCGACGACGGGCCCCACTTCCACCGGGTCAGGACATGAAGCTGCCGCTCGGGCTGGTCCTCCAGATTGTCGACAAGGCGCTCGCCGTCGCGCAATTCGTGGACGGGCTGCTCACCCGTCGGCGGAAGAAGAAGCGCGCCGCCGAGCTGCTGCGCCCCCGAGTCGATCGGGGGGCGCCGACCGTCGTGCTCCGGCGGCGCCCCCCGACTCCTACCAATCCCCCGCGCTGAACCGCTGCCGGCAGGCGAAGCGGACCCAGTGCTCCTGCACGGCGTCGAGCAGGACCTGGCTCGGGGTCTTGCCCTCGACTACTCCGATTCGCCGGAGTCGTTCGACGAGCTCGGGGGGCAGCACAAGATCTCCCGGATGAGCGCCGCCCACTCGTGCGCCTTCGCCTTGTCGGTCGCCGGGAAGCGCAGCACTCGCCACCCGAGCCGCACCGCCTCGTTGTTCTTCTCCGCGTCCGAGCGCGCGCCCGTTACCGTTTGATGGCGGCCGCGCCCATCGATCTCGATCGCCAGCTTCACGCTCGGGAAGCAGATGTCCCATCGCCACTTGCGCACCGGGTGGAACGGATGCTCGCGCGTCAGGTCCCAGCCCGGCAGGGGATCGGCTTCGAGAGCTTCGACCAGGCATTCTTCAGCCTTGCTCGTCTTTGCCAACGGGCAGACTCCACGTGATGCGGAAGTGAACGGGCGCGCCGTCCGTGACCTGCACGATGTTGGCTGGCATGAAGCCGGATGCGACCTGCATCCCGAGGCGCCCTTGCAGAGAGCCCGGGTCGATCACGTGGAAGGACGCCTCCGCGTGGTCGGGGATCGCGAACGTCTCGCGCACCAGGGCGAGCAGCTCGGTTGCGGAGATGGTGCCCTCGATGACCTGAGAGCGGCAGGCCTTGCCCTTGACCCTCATGCTGCCTTCCCTTCGAGCTTGGCAACGACCTCGGCCAGAAGCACCGGCGCGGTCTTCCTCGTGACGTCATCGATCCCGTGCTTCACGGCGAGCTCATCGATGAGGGCGCAGACCGCCTCAAGCCGCTGCTCGGCTGCGCGCTCGGACTCGAGGCGGTCCATGGCGAGCTGCTGCTGCTCCTTCAGCTCGATGTGGTAGCGGATGCGTTCGCTGGCGAGCTGCGCGGCGAGTTCGTTGACGGCCGTCGCCAGAGCCCGGGTGATGGCCGTCGCCATTACGCTGCCTCCCCGTAGGCGTCGTTGAACTCCTCCGGCGCGTAGAGGCCGAGCACCTCGTCGGGGTAGACGATGCGCGCGAGCTTGCTGGCCGCCGTCTTCGTGAGCATGTCGCGCTTGCGTTTCTTCCAGTTTCCCGAGGTGAGCCCCGCCTCGATGGCCTCCTCGATGGTGTAGCGATAGCGCGTCGGCATCGGCTTGCCCTCGCCGTCGATGTGGTCGACGTGCAGCGTCTCCCACTCGGCGTAGGTGTCGTCGGAGTGGACGAGGCGGAAGTATTTGCACTTCTTCGAGCGCGACGCGAGCGCCCGAATCAGGTCGGCGCTGGCCACCGGCTTGCCCTCGACGACGTGGAAGCCGGCGAGCGCCGTGGTCACGCCGAGCCCGAGCTCTTTGCCGCGCATGATGACCGCGAAGATGGCCGGCGCGCCGTGGAACTGCGGGTAGAGCCCGCTCGCGTGCAGCCACTTGCTGACGACCTCGGCCGCCTTCAGGTCCTGCGGCTGCAGGTCTTCGGTGACCAGGCCGTAGTCGCGCGGCGCCTTCGCGAGCGCTTCGCGTTGCTCGCCCGCCTGCTTCGCGCCGGGCCCCACCGGTCCCACGTTGCTCGGCTTCGGCGGCATGGGCGGGCGCGGCACGCCGGGCGACTGGGTGATCGGGTCAAACTCGGCCTCGGTGACCTTTGGCGGCTCGGGGAAGGCCGCCTTCAGGAGGCGCTTGCCGCGCTCGTCGAGCGTCTCGGGGGCTCGGTAGACGAGGCTCTTGCGAGCGTACTCCAGCTCCCCCTCGGTGAATTGCTCGTCGTTGGCCGGGGCATTCTCCGGCGCTCGCGTGCTGTAGGCCCGCTCGGCCGCTTCGTTCTCTTCGCGCATCTCTCTCCTCCACTTCTCTTCGCGTTCTTCTTCCGCCTGGTTCAGGGCTTCGCGCTGCCGCTCGCGCTCGGCGTGCGCCTGGCGCAGGAACTCGTCGGCGTTGGGGTCTTTGCCGATGCGGGGGCGCAGCTCGGGCGCCAGCTCGCGGATGTCCTCGAGCAGCGCCTCGGCCGTCTGCCGGTCGCCCTCGGTCATGCTGGGGGCGTCGTCGAAGCCGGGGGCCATCTCGGGAGCGGGCTCGGGGTCGAGCGGGAGGAGCAGCGCGTTGTAGTCGATCTCGAGGTTCGTCTTCAGCTTCACGAGCGCGAGGCTCATCTCGAAGCTCGCCCACCCCTCCTTCAGCAGCTTCCAGACGCCGCTCGCCGGGCGCAGCGCGGCGGCTTCGCCGAGGTCGAAGAAGGTCTTATGCTCGCTGATGAGCGCGACGGCTTTGCCGTGCCCGATGCCCGGCACGCCCGGCACGTTGTCGCTCTTGTCGCCGACGAGCGCGAGGTACATCGGGATTTGCTCCGGTGTCACGCCGTACTTCTCCAGCACCCGAGCGGGCCCGCGCAGCTCGCCGGGGCGCTCGCCGACGGGCGGCACCATCTGCCGCACGTTCTCCGTCACGCACTGCGCGAGATCCTTGTCGCTGCCGACGAGGCGCACGTCGGGGATGACGCCCCCGTAGATCTTCGCCAGCGTCGCGATCACGTCGTCGGCTTCCTCGCCCTCGACCCGAGCCATCTGATAGCCGAGCCGCTTGCACTCGGCGAGCAGGCGCTTCTTCTGCTCGCGCTCGACCTCCGTCATCGGCGAGCGCTGCGCCTTGTACTCGGGGTAGATGGCGACCCGCCGCGTGTAGGGCGGCGTGTCGAGGCAGAGGATCACGTGCTCGACGCTCTGCCGGATGGACGCGAGCTCGGCCAGTGTCTTGTCGGCCGCCGCGCGCGGGTCGTTGCCCCCGCCAACGGCCATGAAGTTCTTCTTCCAGACGCAGCCCATGTCCACCAGGGCCAGGCTTTGCGGGATCCAAATCGGGGCGTTCATCGTTCGTTCTCCTTCTTGGCTGAAGCTACTGCAGACAGTGGACACTGTCCAGTGTCGCTAGCAGGTGTCCTGTTGATTGATGTTCTGATTCGGTCCGGCGAGAGCCGCCCGGTCAGCTCGAGGCCGAGCCGGGTCAGGACGATGGACCGCGCGATTCGCGCGCGCCGCGTAATGAACCCGGCGCGCTCGAGAGCGACGATGCGTTCGCTGACGCCGTTGGTGCTCGCCAGGCTGAATTCGCGCGCGATGTCTTTGACGCTCGGCGCGTAGCCGTGGCGGTCGATGTGGTCGGCGATGAAGTCGAGCGTCTGCCGCTGAGTCTTCGTCACTCTTCCCCCCTCGCCGGTGGCCAGTAGCGAGGGGCGTCAGGCCAGGGGTCGAGCAGCTCGCAGCGGACGCGGCCGCGCTTGCCGTCTTCGAGCAGGCGCACGCGCGGCGGGTTGCGTCGGAGCTCGACGGGCCACTCGAGACCGTGGACGGTGAGCGTCCACACGCTGCCTTTGCGCGCAGCGGCGAACGCGTGCTCGAAGCAGCAGGGGTCAACGATGATTTCTTTGCCCATGGTCATGCGCTCTCCTTCCGGTTGGCGCGGTCCTGCAGGAACTTCATGAAGGGACCGAACACGTCGGCCGGCTTCAGGGTGCTCGGGTCGCCCAGGTGGTAGCTCTCCGCGAACTCCTTCGCCGCGGGGCCGAGCTTCATGGCGTGCTGACGGGCGAACTGGGCGTGCTCGACGTAGACCCACTCGGGGGCCCCCTGGACGCGCTCGCGCTGCGGACCCTGCGGAGGTAGCGGCTCGCCGCGAAAGCTCCTGGGAGCGGCCGCTGCGGCTCGGGAATTGGCATCCCTGAGGGCGTCGGTCTCTTCCCACTGCCGCCAGCGTGCGAACTGCCCGTGTAGGTAGTCGCCCACCATGTCGGGCAGCACGCCGCGCGCGCCGCCGATGGGACCCGAGCCGAGCTGCGCGAACCAGCGATCGAAGTCTTTGACGCCGGCGAGCTTCGCGGCGTCGCGTAGTCCCTCGAGCTCGCCCTCCTTCGGCCGCCACTCGCTCAGCTTGCGGATGACCGCGGGCAGCGTGGGGGCGGCGAATGTCTGGTCAGGGCAGAGCAAGCATCCGACCTCGTCGCCGACGCGCGCCATGATGTTCTGGCACTTCGGGCACCGAGCGGGGGGTAGGGGGGATCCCTCTTCTGAGAGGGATGGTTTGGGTTTAGGTTTAGGTTTGGGTGCGTCTAGGGTTTCGCTAGATGCGTCTAGGTTAGACGCTTGCGGACGCTCGCTGGTGGGCTCGGTGGCGTTGTCGTTCTCCGGATCGTTGGCGGGCTTGCCTTGCTTTGCTGCCCACTTGCGCTTGCGTGCCTTCTCCGCCTCGAGCTGCGCGAGCCGACGCCAGTATTCGAAGTTGAGGATGCGCCAGCCGTGCGGGACCTTCTCGAGCCGCCGCCCCTCGTCGCTCTGCGTGTTGCTGTCGGGGTCGGGCGCCATGAAGAGCGCGATCGCCGCGCGCGTCGCGTCCACCGGCACGTTGGCGGCGATGGCGAGCCCGGGGATGGTGCCCGGTACGAAGCCCTCGGGGTCGGCGTTCAGCAGCATCCAGATCCAGACGCAGCGGACCTCGCACGATTGCGCCCACATGCTGCTGGTCGTGAACTCTCGGAAGATGGGTGTGTACTGGCGTCTCATCGTTGCGAGCCCTCCTTGGCTCGGTAAGTCGTGGCGAAGTCGATGAACTGCTCGAGCAGTCCAGGGTTGGCGGCGAGCTTCTGCAGCGCCTGAGCTTCGAGCTGGCGGACGCGTGCCGGCGAGACGCCGAGCACGCGCGCGATCTGCCGGATGGTCATCCCCTCGCAGCGCAGGCGCGTGTCCATGGTGGTCATCGTCCCTCCCGTCGCGCTCGCTCGGCGGCGAACACCTCGCGCCATGCGAGGTCGTTCGGGGGGCGTCCGAGGCGCCCGTCGTAGGCCTTCGCAACCGCATAGAGCACGCGCTGCTCTGCCTTGCGCCGGTCGTACTCCTCGGCGGAGTCCTCCTCCTCGCCCTCCGGCTTCTCGGCGAGCACGTCGGTAATGTCGAGCACCATCTCGTGATGGCGGCTCAGCCCGTAGGCGTCGTGGTCGGCAACGATGGAGCGAATGCGCTCGAGCTTGTCGGCATCGGTCATAGGCGGGCCCTCCCTGGCCCTCGGGTACCCCCCGTCGTGGGGGTGGGTTTGCAAACGGTCAGCGGGGCTTGGACGAGCCCGCAGCGATCAGTCCTTCGAGCTGCGCGGTCAGGCGCTCGACGAGCGCCCACTTGCCGGCGGCGGAAGCGTTGGCGATGGCGACCGTT
>DASSWY010000106.1:0-2912 GCA_035704325.1 Microcella sp.
GGGCGTGTGCCTCTTCGGCACGAACATTCGCTCGCGTGAGCAGGTGCACGCTCTCGTCGCGACGATCCGCGAGGCCAACCCGCTCGCCATCATCGCGATCGACGAGGAGGGTGGCGAGGTAACCCGGCTGTTCTACGACGTGGGCTCGCCCTACCCTGGCAACGCCCTCCTCGGCCGCCTTGACGATCTCGAGCGCACCGAGCAGCTCGCCCGCACGGTCGGCTGGGAGCTGCGTGCCGCCGGCATCGACCTCAACCTCGCGCCCGACGCCGACGTCAACTCCAACCCCGACAACCCGGTGATCGGCACGCGCTCGTTCGGAGCCGACCCGCACCTCGTCGCGCGACACACGGCAGCGTGGGTTCGTGGCCTGCAATCGACGGGGGTCGCCGCGAGCGTCAAACACTTCCCGGGCCACGGCGACACGGCGCAGGATTCGCACCGGGCGCTGCCCGTCGTGCGCGGTGACCTCGCGGCCCTCCGCGAGCGCGAGCTCGTGCCGTTCGCCGCTGCCATCGAGGCTCGGGCGCGCACGGTCATGTCGTCGCACATCCTCTTGCCCGACGTTGACCCCGATGCCCCGGCGACCTTCTCGCGTCGCATCCTTGGCGACTTGCTGCGCGGCGAGCTCGGCTTCGACGGGGTCGTCGTGAGTGACGCCCTCGACATGGCCGGTGCGAGCGGCGAGATCGGTATTCCGGCCGCAGCCGTGCGCGCGCTCGCGGGTGGCTGTGATCTGCTCTGCATTGGAGTCGACACGAGCGACGAGGGGCTCACCGCGATCGAGGCGGCCGTGCAGCAGGCCATCGACGAGGGGATGCTCGACGCCGCCCGCGTCGCCGACGCGGCCCGCCGCGTCGGCGCGCTCGCTGCGGAGTCCGCTTCCCAGCGCGCCCACCTCCCCGTGCCCGCCGACGCGACCACCGCGGCTGAGCCCGCCGCCGATCGGGTGCGCATCGCGGACGCGTTCGATGCGAGGCCTGGGCTCGCCGTGCACGCCAGCCGCGAGCTGATCGCGATCGAGACCGAGGCGAACATCGCGGTCGGCACGGCACCGTGGGGTCCCGCGGCCGCCGGCGCCCCCGTGCGCCACATCGCCGCAGGGCATGTGCCCGAGCTTCGGCGCGGCGTGCAGCCGGTGCTCGTCGTGATCGGCGCGCACCGCGACCCCGACGCGCTGGCGACGATTTCTGCGGTGCGCGACGCGCATCCCGAGACCATCGTGGTCGAGATGGGGTGGCCCGATCGCGGGCGCCGCGTCGCCGATGTTGTGACGTGGGGCTCGTCACGCCTGATTGGCGGCGCACTCGTCGACTGGCTCGAGCGCCGCGGCGCCGAGGGGGTGGCGTCGTGAGGCTCGGCATCGACATCGGGGGCACGAAGACGCACGCCGTCGTGCTCGACGACGCGGGAGTGGTGCTCGACCAGTGGCGCGGTGCGACCGGATTCGGTGCCGCGCACGTCGTGACGACCGCGGTCACCGCGGTGACCGAGCTCGCGACGCGGCAGGGGATGGCGCCGAGCGGTTTCCTCTCGATCGGCGTCGGCATTCCGGGCACCGTCGACACCGCGACGGGTCGGGTCACCCACGCCGTCAATCTCGGCGTCGACAGCCTCGAGCTCGGCGTCACTGTGGCCGCTCGCGTCGGGCACACCGTGCACGTCGAAAACGACGTGAACGCCGCCGCGCTGGGTGCCTTTCACCTGCTCGCCCCCGCGGGCGTGCACTCGATGGCGTACCTGAACCTGGGTACCGGCGTGGCCGCGGGGCTCGTGCTCGACGGCACGCTGTGGCGCGGCTCGCGCGGGGTTGCCGGCGAGATTGGGCACATTCCCGTCGACCCGCGCGGGCCCGAGTGCCCCTGCGGCCAGCGGGGGTGCCTCGAGACGCTCGCGTCGGGCTCCGCCATTGCTCGGCTGTGGCCCGAGGGGGAACGCCCGACGGCGCACGCGCTGTTCGCGGCTGCCGACGCGGGTGATGTCGCGGCGTGCGCGGCCGCCGGGCGGGTGATCGAGAACATCGCCGCCGCCGTGCGCCTGCTGGTGCTCACGGTCGACGTCGATGCGGTGGTCGTCGGGGGAGGCCTGAGCTCCCTCGGCGACCGCCTCATGACTGAGCTGCGCCAGCGGCTGGCCGCCGACGCGGTGCGCTCACCCTTTCTCGCGTCGCTGGCGCTGCCCGACCGCGTTTTTCTTGCCCCGCAGGATGCGCCGGTCGCGGCGATCGGCGCCGCTCTCGTTGGCCGGCGGCTCACCGCCGCACCGGCCATCCTTGGTCACGCGTAATGGCTGAGGTGGTGATCGTCGCTGATGCCGACGAGGCCGGCGCGCTCGTGGCACAGCACATCGCTGCCCGCGCCGCGGTCGCGCCCGAGCTGGTTCTCGGGCTCGCGACTGGCTCGACGCCGCTGCCGGTCTATCGCGCATTGGCTGCCCACAGTGGGTGGCTGGGGCGCGTGCGGGGCGTCGCCCTCGACGAGTACGTGGGCCTTGCCGTCGACCATCCCGAGCGGTACCGCGCCGTCATCGACCGGGAGGTCGTGCAGACGCTCGGCCTCGATCCTCGCCGCGTGCGGGTGCCGGGCGACGACGTCGACCACGGCGACCCCGACGAGCTGGCGGCCGCGGGCGACCGCTTCGAGCGTGAGCTTGAGGCGCTCGGGGGCGTCGACCTGCAGCTGCTGGGTATCGGCGCGACCGGACACATCGGTTTCAACGAGCCGGGCTCGTCGTTCGCCTCGCGCACGCGAGTGAAAACCTTGACCGAGCAGACGCGGCGCGACAACGCCCGCTTCTTTGCCTCAGCCGATGAGGTTCCCGTGCACTGCATCACCCAGGGTCTCGGAACGATTCTCGAGGCGCGTCACCTCGTGCTGCTCGCGTTCGGCGAGGCCAAAGCAGAGGCGCTCGCC
>DASSWY010000260.1:0-5986 GCA_035704325.1 Microcella sp.
GGTGACGCGCTCACCGCTCGCCGGGTCAACGCCCGAACGCTCGGTGGTGACGGCCGAACGGCGACGCATCATCAGGGCAACGCCGATGATGACGGTGATCACGCCGGCGCCCATCAGGATGTATCCGATCGTCACGAGGTCTACACCCTCGACGGCAAGGTCGACCGCGAAGGTAAGGATCGCGCCGACAACGAATAGGAAGATACCGAAACCAATGCTCATGACACTGACGTCCTTTCTTGGATGACTCGGTGACGAGTCTGACCCTGGTGAGGGCCGTGCAGAAAGTTAGCGTTTCCTGGATACTCCGCGAAAGCCCCCACGGGCATCCTGCCCCCGAGAAGCGGTAGCCTGAGAGCGCCGGATGCCCGCGTTTGGGCGGGAAAGTCGGCCATCCTGGGAATCACCTGGTATGTCCCTCATTTGGGGGACACGGACTGGTTCTCACCGCCTTCCGACCCCGCGAGGAGACCCCGTGACGCGCACACTCGACCTGGCCGTGATTCCCGGGGACGGCATCGGCCCCGAAGTGATCGCCGAAGCGTTGACGGTCATGCGGGCGGCCGTCGGCGAGAACCTCGAGGTGCGCGAGACGCACTACCCGCTCGGGGCCGGCCACTACCTCGAGACCGGCGAGATCCTCTCGGACGACACCCTCGCGGCGCTCGGCCAGCACGACGCGATTCTGCTCGGAGCAGTCGGCGGCGACCCCCGCGACCCGAAGCTCGCCGGCGGCATCATCGAGCGCGGCCTCCTGCTGAAGCTCCGTTTCGCGCTCGATCACCACGTCAACCTGCGCCCCACCTGCCTCTACCCGGGCGTCAGCTCGCCGCTGGCGAGCCCCGGCGACATCGACTTTGTCGTCGTGCGCGAGGGAACCGAAGGGCCGTACGTCGGTAATGGCGGCGCGATTCGCGTGGGAACCCCCCACGAGGTGGCCAACGAGACCAGCGTGAACACGGCATACGGCGTCGAGCGCGTCGTGCGCTTCGCCTTCGCCGAGGCCGAGCGCCGCCGCAAGAAGCTCACCCTCGTGCACAAGACGAACGTGCTCGTCCACGCCGGATCGCTCTGGCAGCGCACGGTCGACCGCGTCGCCGCCGAGCACCCCGAGGTGACGGTCGACTACCTGCACGTTGACGCGACGATGATCTTCCTCGTCACTGACCCGGCTCGCTTCGACGTCATCGTCACTGACAACCTCTTCGGCGACATCGTCACCGACCTGGCGGGCGCCGTCGGAGGCGGCATCGGCATCGCCGCCTCGGGCAACCTCGACCCCTCAGGTGCGCACCCCTCAATGTTCGAACCCGTGCACGGCTCGGCGCCCGATATTGCGGGCCGCGGCATTGCCGACCCGACCGCGGCCATCCTGTCCGCTGCGCTGCTGCTGCGACACACCGGCCACCCCGAGGCGGCCGCGCGCATCGAGCGCGCCGTCGAAAACGACCTGGCGGGGCGCAGCGGCGCCGAGGCCCGCTCGACAGCGGCGATCGGAGCTTCCATCGCCGCCGCCGTGCGGCAGTACTCTTGAGCAACACCGCTCGATCGACGAGGACCGCCATGACCAACCTCCTGCCCCTGGCTCCGAAGAACCTTGAGTTCGCCGTCACGCGTAACGAGAGCGCGGCAGACGCGTCGAAGCGGGAGGAGATTCTTGCGAACCCCGGCTTTGGTCAGCACTTCACCGACCACATGGTCGACATCTGCTGGAGCGAGTGGGGCGGCTGGCACCGCCCGCGCGTACAGCCGTACGGCCCGATCTCGCTCGATCCGTCGGCCGCAGTACTGCACTACGGGCAAGAGATTTTCGAGGGCCTGAAGGCCTACCGTCACGCCGACGGCTCGATCTGGTCGTTCCGCCCCGACGCGAACGCCCGCCGGCTGCAGCGCTCGGCGAAGCGCATGGCGCTGCCCGAGCTGCCGGTCGACTACTTCCTTGAGTCGCTGCGCCAGCTCATCGCGGTCGACGGCGACTGGGTGCCAAGTGCCCCCGAGACCAGCCTGTACCTGCGCCCCTTCATGTTCGCGAAAGAGGCGTTCCTCGGCGTGCGGCCGGCGAAGAAGGTCAACTACTACGTGATCGCGTCGCCCGCGGGCGCGTACTTCACCTCCGGCCCGGCACCCGTTTCGATCTGGCTGTCAACGCACTACTCGCGCGCCGGCCGCGGCGGCACGGGCGCGGCAAAAACCGGCGGAAACTACGCAGCCTCGCTCGTTGCCCAGGCCGAGGCCGCCGAGCACGGCTGCCAGCAGGTGCTCTTCCTCGACTCGGTCGAGCAGAAGTACCTCGAAGAGCTGGGAGGCATGAACGTCGTGCTCGTCTACAAAGACGGCACGTTGGTGACCCCGCAGAGCGACTCGATTCTTGAGGGCATCACGCGCGACTCGATCTTGCAACTGGCCGAAGACCGCGGCCACCGCGTCGAGCGTCGCGCCGTCGAGCTCGACGAGTGGAAGGCCGGCTACGCGTCGGGCGACATCGTCGAGGCGTTCGCGTGCGGCACCGCCGCCGTCGTGACGCCGATCGGCATGCTGAAGGGCGACGGCTTCGAGATCGGCAGCCCCGACGCCACGCCCGGCGCGCTCACGATGGAGTTGCGTCAGGCGCTCACCGACATCCAGTACGGCCGGGCCGACGACCCGCACGGCTGGATGCACCGCCTGGACAGCTGATGACGGATGCGCGTCGCGCCGCCCGCGCGCGTCTCGCGCTGCGGCTCGCCTTCGCCGCCGCCGGGGCGCTCATTGGCGCGCTCGTCGGCACCGTGGCGACCTTCGCCCATCAGTCGATGCCGCCGCTCGGCGTCACCCTCGCGCTGCTCACGAGCACCGTCTTCCTCGTCGGGATGCGCCTGGCCGCACCCAGCCGTGCCGCCGTCATCGGCGCATCCATTGGGCTACTCGGGGTGACACTGGTGCTTGCCGCGCCGGGCACGGGCGGCAACCTGGTCGTTCCCGGCAACACTGTGGGGTACGTGTGGCTGATCGGCGTGGTGGCGGCGAGCGCGGTCATCGTGACGTGGCCGCGCATTCAGCGTGCTCCCCACCCGCGTGCGGCTAGCATGAACGAGCCCATCGAAGAGAAGGAACCCGTCTCACCGTGACCTACGTGATCGCCCTACCCTGCGTCGATGTCAAAGACCGCGCGTGCATCGACGAATGCCCCGTCGACTGCATCTACGAGGGCGACCGCATGCTCTATATCCACCCCGACGAGTGCGTCGACTGCGGTGCGTGCGAGCCGGTGTGCCCGGTCGAGGCCATCTACTACGAAGACGACGTGCCCGAGCAGTGGGCCGACTACTACACGGCGAACGTCGAATTCTTCAGCGAGATCGGTTCTCCCGGCGGTGCGGCGAAGGTTGGCGTGATCCACTCCGACCACCCGATCGTCTCGGCGCTCCCGCCGCAGAACTAGGCCGGCCGCCGTGCCGGCGCTTCCCGACTTTCCCTGGGACTCGCTCGCGCCGTTTGCGCAGCGCGCCCGCGCGCACGTTGACGGCATCGTCGACCTCTCGGTCGGCTCGCCCGTCGACGCGACGCCCGCAGTGGTGCGCGACGCCCTCGTCGCGGCCACCGACGCGCACGCCTACCCGCAGACGATGGGCACCCCCGCCCTGCGCGAGGCCATCGTGCGGTGGTACGCGCGTCGCCGCGGCGTGACGCTGCCGGGCGTCGACGCGGTGCTGCCGACGATCGGCTCGAAAGAGCTGGTCGCCCTGCTGCCGCTGCTGCTCGACGTCGGGCAGGGCGACGTTATCGTGCACCCCGAGACGGCCTACCCGACCTACGCGGTCGGCGCGGCCATCGTCGGTGCGACCGCTGTCGCTGCCGACGATCCCGCCGCGTGGCCGGAGGGCACGAAGCTCGTCTGGCTGAACTCGCCCGGTAACCCGACGGGTTCGGTGCTCGACGCCGAGGCGCTGCGGGTGCGCGTCGCGCGCGCCCGCGAACTCGGCGCCGTCATCGTGAACGACGAGTGCTACGCCGAATTGGGCTGGGAGGCGCCGTTCGCCGAGCGGCCGGTGCCGAGCATCCTGGATGCGGCGGTCATCGGCGAGGCGAGCGCCGCGGGCGCCCTCGACGGGGTGCTGAGCGTGTACTCGCTGTCGAAGCAGTCGAACTTGGCGGGGTATCGCGCGGCGTTTCTCGCGGGCGACCCGAAGCTCGTGGGCCGCATTCTCGCGGTGCGCAAGCACGCCGGGCTGATCCCGCCGGCCCCGGTGCAGGCGGCCATGGTCGCCGCGCTCGACGACGACGCGCACGTCGCCGAGCAGAAAGAGCGCTACGCGCACCGCCGGCGGATGCTCGCCGCCGCCCTCACGCGCGCCGGCTTCGCGATCGATCACTCCGAGGCGGGCCTGTATCTGTGGGTTACGCGGGGCGAGCCGGCGCTCACCACGATCGCGTGGCTGGCGGAGCGCGGAATCCTGGCGGCGCCCGGCACCTTCTATGAGGGCGACGCCTCGCAGCACGTGCGCGTCGCACTCACGGCCACCGACGAGCGAATTGCGGATGCCTGCAGGCGACTGCGTTAGGCGCTGATCGACAACGGATCAGGCGCTGCATTGGCTGATGCAGTACTGGTCAGGGTTTGCGCCTAGGCTGTACCAGGGTCACCCGCGCCGCCACCACCCTTTGGCGCGAGCCGGGATCCCGCCCCCCACCGAGTCCAACCAACGCGAGGAGGCGATGTGAGCGACGCTGAGAAGAAGGCCACGCTGCACTATCCCGGCGGCACTGCCGAATTCCCGATCCTCGACAGCGTCGATGGCGCATCCAGCCTCGATCTGTCGACCCTGACGAAGCAGACCGGCTACACGGGTCTCGACTACGGCTTCGTGAACACGGCCTCGACGAAGAGCGCCATCACCTATATCGACGGCGCGAACGGCGTGCTGCGCTACCGCGGCTACGCGATCGAGGATGTCGCGGCGAACGCCACCTTCCTCGAGGTGGCGTGGCTGCTCATCTACGGCGAACTGCCGACCGCCGACGAGCTGGCGGCCTTCGACGAGAAGGTGCGCCGTCACACCCTGCTGCACGAAGACCTGAAGCGCTTCTTCGACGCTCTGCCGCACCAGGCGCACCCCATGTCAGTGCTGTCGAGCGCGGTGTCAGCGCTGTCGACCTATTACGGCGACTCGCTGAACCCGCACGACCCCGAGCAGGTCGAGATCTCGACCATTCGCCTGCTGGCGAAGCTGCCGGTCATTGCGGCCTACGCGCACAAGAAGTCGGTCGGTCAGGCGTTTTTGTACCCCGACAATTCGCTGAGCTTCGTCGACAACTTCCTGCGGCTGAACTTCGGCACCATGGCCGAGCCATACGAGGTGAACCCCGTGCTCTCGCAGGCGCTCGAGCGTCTGCTGATCTTGCACGAAGACCACGAGCAGAACGCGTCGACCTCGACCGTGCGGCTCGTCGGCTCGACCGAGGCCAACATGTTTGCGTCGATCTCGGCGGGCATCAACGCCCTGTCTGGCCCGCTGCACGGCGGGGCGAACGAGTCGGTGCTCGAGATGCTCGGCCGCATTCGCGACTCGGGCGAGAGCGTCGAGCGCTTCGTCGAGCGGGTCAAGAACAAGGAAGACGGCATCAAGCTGATGGGCTTCGGCCACCGGGTCTACAAGTCGTACGACCCGCGCGCGAAGCTCGTGAAAGAGAGCGCCGATGCAGTGCTCGCCGACCTCGGCATTAGCGACCCGCTGCTCGACATCGCGCGCGAGCTCGAGCAGATCGCCCTCGACGACGACTACTTCAAAGAGCGCAAGCTCTACCCGAACGTCGACTTCTACACCGGCGTCATCTACAAGGCGATGGGCTTCCCGACGCGCATGTTCACCGTGCTCTTCGCGATCGGCCGCCTTCCCGGCTGGATCGCCCACTGGCGCGAGATGAACGCCGACCCGCAGACGAAGATCGGCCGCCCCCAGCAGCTGTACATGGGCTCGGCCGCGCGCGACTGGCCGCAGGGGCGGTA
>DASSWY010000330.1:0-2486 GCA_035704325.1 Microcella sp.
CGGTAGGGATGCGTCGCTCTGCCGGGTAGCGACCTTCCGGAACCGCAGACATGCCGCCAGCGTAGTTGCGCGAAGGCGACGAGCGCTCGAATCAGGGACGAGCATCCGCGATGTCGAGCTGGATGCGCACGGTGTCGCCGGGCGCGATTCCCTCGGCGACGCGCACGGCCTTCTTGATGGGGAGCACGTAGCAGCCGCGCGTCGTGTCAGGGAAGAGGCTGGTCGACCAGGTGGACGCGCCAACGGTGACGGTGACGCGCACGCTTCCGAAGCCGGGGGTGAGCCCGTGCGTGCGCGCGTCAATCTCGTCGCTCATCGCCTCGGGCACGCTGACGAAGAACCAGGCGGCGCGGGCGGGCCACTCCCAGAGTTCGGCGTCGAAGACGTAGTCGGCGGGCATGGAACTAGTCTGGCGAACCCTGCAGGCAACGATCATCGCCGCCTGTTGGGCGCGCGCTTCGCTCTGATCTCTTATCGTGAAGGCATGCGTTGCTTCTGACGGCCCTCACCTCATCGCGAGCTGGCCTCGCGTCGACTGTGGCGACCCGCCACGAACCCCTCAGGAGCATCATGAATTTTTCAATCCGTCCGTACCGACCCGACGATGAGGCCGCGTGGCTGCAGTGTCGGCTCACCAGCTTTTTCGCCACCGACTACTACGACGACGTGAAGACCCGCAAGACGGTGCTGGAGCCGCACGGGCTCGAGCTCGTCGCCGAGGCCGACGAAGCAATCGTCGGGATTCTCGACATCGAGATCGACGGCCCGGCAGCGACGATCGACACTGTGGCGGTGAGCCCGGCCGCGCAACGCACCGGCGTCGCCTCGGCACTGCTCACGACCGCGCTCGACCTTCTCCCCCGCGACGTCACCACGCTCGACGCCTGGACGCGCGAGACACCCGCCGCGAACGACTGGTACCAGCGGCACGGGTTCGTCGAGAACTACCGCTATCTGCACGTGTACCGCTCTGACGGCGACCCGTCGCTTCCCGCGCCGGCCGGGATGTCTGAGCCCGTTCACGCGTTCTTGCACGCTCCGATCGAGCGCGAGCGCGAGATTCGGGCGCAGTTTTCGCGCGTCTACGTCTGTCGGCAGTACATCCGCACGCTTCAGTGAGCGATTCTACGGTCGGGCGGGGAAGACTCCGGCGGCCAGGAGGCTGTTGATCACGCCGGCCGCGATCGTATTCGCGACCGCCTGAGCTGCGGCACCCGCACCCCAATCGCCCTTCAGGTGCGCTTCGGCGATCCGATACGTGTCAGACCGCCACGGGATGTCGGGGTCGAGCTGCGGCATCATCCCGCTGCCGAACACCAGCCCGCAGAGAGCGGCGAGGCGCGGCTCGGTCGCGCCGCCGCCGACCAAGGCATCGCGAACCGCGCTGATGAGCTCGGCCCGCCGGCCGGTGTCGCCTTCCGCGAGCTCTGTGGTCGAAAAGATGCCGAGCGTCTTCGCCGTCCGCTCGACGAGGTCACCGCGGTCGACGAGCCGCTGGATGGTGGGCTCGCGCAGATTCGGCCCGACGGCGGCGATGATCGCCTGCGCCGAACGAGGCTCGCGCGTCGTGTACTCCCACGCGGGGCGAATGAGTGGGTCGGCCGGGGCATCGTCGCCCACCGCGCGGATCACCGTTCCCGTGGGCTTCGCGTCGGTGGCCTCGACCCGACCGGCGAGCGCGAGCTCAGAGAGCACCGCGCCGCCCAGCGCGTAGAAGAGGGTGTTCTCGCCGGCGATGGTGCCGCTTTTCGGCAAGAACAGCAGCAGGAGCAGGTCTTCGGCGAGGGTCGGTGGATGGGTCGTGGTTGGCGCTGGGGTCGGTGCGGCAACCGGGTCGCGCGGTTCGTTGGAGTCGTTGACATTCTGCGTGGTCACGAGAATCCCCTTCTGTCTGACGATGAACAACGTCAGTCCAGAAAAGACCGTGTGGTCACCACAGGGTCAAGTGCGTCGGGCCGCTGTGATGGTTGTCAGGGGTGACGACCGCCGTCACTCGTTGGCGGCGAGGGTCGCCGCGTAGAGGCAGAGGCGTGCATGAAAGAGCCCCGCCGGCATGGTCAGGTCGAGGTCGAGCTTCTCTTCGACCCGGGCGAGACGCGATGCCACGCTGCTGTGGTGCATGTGCAAGAACTGACCTGCCATGCGAAGCGACCCGCACGTGAGGTAGGCCTCAAGAACATCAAGGTCGATCGACCCTGACTCGTCGTCAGCCCACGCCCGAACGGTCTTCACGCGCGGGTCCATCAACCATTGGTCCGGTGAGACGTGCACGAGTTGCGCAACGGGCCCCAGCTCTGCGGCGTCCACCGTCGAGAGGCCTGACGCACGACGCCGTGCGAATCGCAATGCGGTTCGTGCCGACTCCCACCCCGCGGGGGCATCGAGAGCAGGCCCGGTCACGCCAATCCCGCACCGCACGGGCGCGTTCGCGTCTAGGTGTCCCTCACCAAGGCTCGTGCGCACCGCCGCCGCGACCGCGCCGCTCT
>DASSWY010000043.1:0-7275 GCA_035704325.1 Microcella sp.
GTGGCGAGCTCTTGGTTCGTCATCTGGAAGCAGCCGTCGCCGTCGATCGCCCACACGAGGCGGTCGGGCTCGGCGACCTTCGCCCCCATCGCGGCGGGCACCGCGTAGCCCATCGTGCCGGCGCCGCCCGAGTTCAACCACGAGCCGGGGCGCTCGTACTTGATGAACTGGGCCGCCCACATCTGGTGCTGACCAACGCCGGCCGCGTAGACCGCCTCGGGGCCCGACAGCTCGCCGATCTTCTCAATCACCCACTGTGGGGTCAGCAGCCCGTCATCGGCCTCGGTGTACCCCAGCGGGTACTGCTGCTTGAGCGTGTTGAGGCGCTTCCACCAGTCGCTGAAATCGGGGGCCTGCGCCGCGGCCGCCTCGCGGAAGGCGGGCAGCAGGTCGGCGAGCACCTCGCGGGCGTCGCCCACGATCGGCACGTCGGCGGCCCGAATCTTGCCGATCTCGGCGGGGTCGATGTCGATGTGCACGATCTTCGCGTGCGGGGCGAACTCGCTGACCTTGCCCGTGACCCGGTCGTCGAAACGCGAGCCGACCGCGATGAGCAGGTCAGACTCTTGGAAGCCGAGCACGGCGGGAACGGTGCCGTGCATGCCCGGCATGCCGAGGTGCTGCGGGTGCGAGTCAGGGAAGGCACCGCGCGCCATGAGCGTCGTGACGACCGGGGTGCCGGTCGCTTCTGCGAAGGCGAGCAG
The DNA here is from genome assembly GCA_035704325.1 of Microcella sp. GTDB lineage: Bacteria > Actinomycetota > Actinomycetes > Actinomycetales > Microbacteriaceae > Microcella. Next base: position 705 of record DASSWY010000043.1, read on the forward strand.
CTCTTGGTGGGCACCGGCGCGAATCACGCCACCGCCGACGTACAAGACGGGCTTGCGGCTCTCGACCAGCAGCTGCGCGGCGGCCTGGATCTGCTTGCCGTGCGCCTTCGTCACCGGGCGGTAGCCGGGCAGCTCGACCTTGGGCGGCCAGATGAACGGCGCCGTCTTCTGCTGCGCGTCTTTCGTGATGTCGACAAGCACCGGGCCCGGGCGGCCGGTCGTCGCGATGTGCACCGCCGCGGCGAGCACGCCCGGGATCTCGGCGGGGTCGGTCACGAGGAACGAGTGCTTCGTGATCGGCATCGTGATGCCGGTGATGTCGACCTCCTGGAACGCGTCGGTTCCCATCGACGTCGAAAAAACCTGACCGGTGATCGCGAGCAGCGGCACCGAGTCCATGTGCGCATCCGCGATCGCCGTCACGAGGTTCGTGGCCCCGGGGCCGGAGGTCGCGATGCAGACGCCGAGCTTGCCGCTCGAGGCTGCATAGCCCTCAGCGGCGTGACCGGCGCCCTGCTCGTGGCGCACCAGAATGTGCCGGATGGACGTGGACGCCATGAGCTCGTCGTAGAACGGCATGATGGCGCCGCCGGGAAGACCGAAGACGTCGGTGACGCCCAGCTTCTCGAGGCTCGCGAGAATCGCGCCAGAGCCGGTCAGGACGGGCGGCTCGGTGGAGGCCGGGCGCGCGGGCGGAGTGGGAGTCGGCACGGGGGTCGAATCCGTCGGCATGAGTATCAGCTTCCCTGACGAGTCGGTGATCGGGCGAAAAGATGCCCTCGCTACCCGGTGACGGCCCCCTGCGCGGCAGAGCGGACGAGCTTCGAGTATTTGGCGAGGACGCCACGGGTATAGCGCGGTGGCAGGGGCGCCCAGTCGGTGCGGCGCGCCTCCAGCTCGGCTTCGTCGACCAGTAGATCGAGGGAGCGAGCAGCGATATCGACCCGTATGAGATCACCATCGCGCACGAAGGCGATCGGACCAGCGTCGACCGCTTCGGGAGCTATGTGGCCGATGCACAGGCCGGTTGTGCCGCCTGAGAATCGTCCGTCGGTCAAGAGTAGTACATCTTTTCCGAGGCCTGCGCCCTTGATGGCGGCGGTGATGGCGAGCATCTCGCGCATGCCGGGGCCGCCCTTCGGGCCCTCGTAGCGGATGACGACGACGTCGCCCGCCTGGATCTCACCATTGGTGAGCGCATCCATCGCCTCGCGCTCGCGTTCGAAGACGCGCGCCGGGCCCTCGAAGACGGCGGCGTCGAAACCGGCGGTCTTCACGACGGCGCCCTCGGGGGCCATCGAGCCCTTCAGAATCGTGATGCCGCCCGTGGCATGAATCGGGTTGTCGAGCGTGCGCAGCACGTCGCCGTCGAGCGGGTCGGGGTTCAGCTCGGCCAGGTTCTCGGCCATCGTCTTGCCCGTTACGGTGAGCGCGTCGCCGTGCAGCAGCCCCTCGTCGAGCAGCGCCTTCAGCAGCACGGGGAGGCCCCCCTGGCGGTCGACGTCGTTCATGACGTAGCGGCCAAACGGCTTCAGGTCGCCAATGTGCGGCACGCGGCTGCCGATGCGGTTGAAGTCGTCGAGCGTGAACGGCACCTCGGCCTCGTTCGCGATCGCCAGGATGTGCAGCACGACGTTCGTCGAGCCGCCGAGCGCCATGGCCACCGTGACCGCGTTCTCGAGCGCCTCTTTCGTGACGATCTGGCGGGCGGTGATCCCCTTGTTCAGCAGGTTGACGACGGCCTCGCCCGAGCGGTGGGCGTACATGTCGCGGCGGCGGTCGTAGCTCGCGGGGCTCGCCGAACCCGGCAGGCTGAGGCCCAGGGCCTCGGCAACCGAGGCCATGGTGTTGGCGGTGTACATGCCACCGCAGGCACCCTCGCCCGGCGCGAACGCGCACTCGATGCGGTGCGCGTCTTCGGCGCTCATCTTGCCGGCCTTGACCGCACCCACCGCCTCGAACGAGTCGATGATCGTGATCTCTTTCTCGGTGCCGTCCGACAGCTTCACCCATCCGGGGGCGATGGAGCCCGCGTAGAGGAAGACGCTCGCAAGGTCGAGGCGCACGGCCGCCATGAGCATGCCCGGGATCGACTTGTCACAGCCGGCGAGCAGCACGCTGCCGTCGAGGCGCTCGGCCTGCATGACGGTCTCGACACTGTCGGCGATGACCTCTCGGCTCACGAGCGAGAAGTGCATGCCCTCGTGACCCATCGAGATGCCGTCCGACACGCTCACGGTGCCGAACTGCAGCGGGTAGCCACCGCCGGCATGCACACCCTCTTTGGCGGCCTGCGCGAGGCGGCTGAGCGACAGGTTGCAGGGCGTGATCTCGTTCCACGAGCTCGCGATGCCGACCTGGGGCTTGTCCCAGTCGTCATCGCCCATACCGACCGCGCGCAACATGCCGCGCGAGGTGGTGGCTTCGATGCCGTCGGTGACGACGCGGGAGCGGGGCTTCGGGTCGACTGATGCCATACGGCAAAGTCTAGAGCGCGCCGCGGCCCTCATCATCGCGGCGAGACGTCGCCTGGTCGTCGCCCGACGGCAGGCGCCGACCACCGAGCTCGGCGTCTGGTTCGACAAAGGCCCGCTGCGCGTCGTCGAGGTCGGGGGCGAGCTCATCGACGGTCAGACGCTCGGCGTCGAAGGTGCCGGTGCGGTAGCCGGCGCGCCCGACCATGTGTGCCGAGATCGGCGCGGTCAGCATCTGCAGCACGACCACGGGAATCAGCAGCAGCAGGGCCTGCCAGCTGCGCACGCTGAGCGCGATGGCGATCACGACGGCCACGAGGCCGAGAATCTGCGGCTTCGTCGCCGCGTGAAGCCGCGCGAGAGCGTCGGGAAAGCGAATCAGGCCGATGGCGGCCGCCAGCGACAGAAAGCCGCCGAGCACGAGCAGCGCCGCCGAAATGAGGGTCAAGACCGGGCCGAGTGGCTCGGTTTCGGTGGTGCCGATGACCCCGGTCAGTACGACGTCGATCACGAGCGCTCCTCCACTCCCTCGACACCCGGCGCCTCGGAGGCGGGTGCGGGCTTGGTCACGAAGCGGCTGACCGCGACGGTGCCGAAGATCGCCGTGCCGGCCAAGATCACCATGAGCGGCACGGTGCGCGTGTGCGCGTTGATCGCCATCTCGGCCCCGACGACGAGCATGAGTGTCGTCAGGATCACGTCAGATGCGATCATGCGATCGAGGATGCTCGGGCCGACCACCACGCGCCACAGACACAGCAGCGCCGTCGTGGCGAGCATCGCCCCCGCGACCCAGATCAGCACGGTCGTCACCGTCTCCATCAGCGCACCGCCTCCCACTCGTCGCGCGATCCCAGCGCGCGCAGCAGGCGTCGCTCGGTCGCGAGAATCGTGGCCCGCGCGTGCTCGACCTTCTCGGGGCTGTCGGCACCGAGCACATGCACGTACAAGATCGCGTGCTCGCGGTCGACCTCGAGCACGACCGAGCCGGGCACGAGCGAGATCGCGATCGCGGTGCCGGTCAGGATGAAGTCGCTGCGCGTGTGTAGCTCGGCCGTAATGACGGCATTGTTCTGGATGCGCCGGGCAAAGACGGCCTGGAACGCCACCTGAAACGAGGCGGTCACCAGCTGCCCGATGAACACCCCCACGAAGACCAGGAACCACCACGGGTTCACGCGTGGGGCGAGCACCACGCGGGGCAGGTAGAGCACGCGCGTCACCAGCACCGCGACGACGATGCCCGTGATGATCGTGAGGGGCGTCGTTGAGCCCCACAGCAGCATCCAGAAAATAACGAGCGCGATGAGCAGGGGCGACAGCTGCAGGAAGGTGATGCGGCGGCGCGGCTCGGCCGGCGGCTCGGGAGCCGATGCCGGGGTGACGACGCGCTCAGCGTCATCGATGGGGTACGAGGCGTCGGTCACGGTTCGAGCACCCCCTCGATTGTGCGGTCGATCGACGGCTCGCCGTTCGGGAACACGCTGAGCACGTAGCGGTCAGGCCCGTCGAGGTTTTGGCCCGCCCGCTCGGCGATGCCATAGATCGGCCCCGCGAAGACGGTGAGCGCAAGACTCACGACGACCATTCCAGCGGTCGACGCGGTCATGAGCCGGGGAGTCGTGCGCGCCTCGCTGATCGTCGACGTACTGAGGGGCGCCTCGTTGACGTGCTTGAGCAGGCGCGACGAGCCGCGCTCAACCTCGTCGGCGCCGCGCCAGAACGCCAGGTTCCAGACGCGCACGAGGGCGTACAGCGTGAGCAGCGAGACGAGCGCGCCCCCGCCGAGCAGCACGTAGGCAAGGGCGTCGCCCTGCTCGGCCGTTGCCTGGAAGAGCGCGAGCTTGCCGATGAAGCCCGAGAACGGCGGGATGCCGCCGAGGTTGAGGGCGGGGATAAAGAACAGCAGGGCCACGAGCGGCGCACTCGCAAGAAGCCCGCCGATACGACTGATCGAGGTAGACCCGGCCTCACGCTCGATGAGCCCGGCCGCGAGGAACAGTGTGGTCTGCACGACGATGTGGTGCCCGATGTAGTACACCGCCGCCGCGGTGCCCTCCGCAGTGCCGAGGGCGACGCCCAAGATCATGTACCCGATGTGACTGACGAGCGTGAACGACAGGATTCGCTTGATGTCGGCCTGCGCGACGGCACCGAGCGCGCCGACGACCATCGTCAGCAGAGCGAGCACCATGAGCGTCGGATTCAGTTCGGTGCCCGGGAAGATCACCGTCTCGACGCGGATGATCGCGTACACACCGATCTTTGTCAGCAGGCCTGCGAACGCCGCGGTGACCGGCGCCGGTGCGCTCGGGTAGCTGTCGGGCAGCCAGAACGAGAGCGGGAACACCGCAGCCTTGATGCCGAAGGCGACCAGCAGCATGACGTGCAACACGATCTGCGTGTCGGTCGGAATATCCGCGATCCGGATGGCGATTTGCGCGAGGTTCACCGTTCCCAGAGCGCCGTAGACCATCGCGATGGAGGCGAGAAACAGCACGGACGACACCAGGCTGACGACCACGTAGGTGACGCCGGCTCGAATGCGCGATTCGGTGCCACCGAGGGTGATGAGCACGTAGCTCGACACCAGCAGCACTTCGAAGCCGACGTAGAGGTTGAACAGGTCGCCCGCAATGAAGGCGATCATGACGCCCGCGGTCAAGATCAGATACGTCGGGTAGTAGATCGAGACGGGTGTTTCGTCGTCGCCGTCCGCAAGACCCTGGCCGATCGAGAACACCAGCACCGCGAGCAAGACAATCGCCGACACGACGACCATCAGGGCGCTCAAGCGGTCGACGAGGAGCACGATGCCGAACGGGGCGGGCCAGCTGCCGACCTCGACGACAACGGTGCCCGAGGCATCCACGCCCATGAGCAACACGACGCCGATGGCGAGAATCGCGCTGAGAGCGACGACCGCGATCACCCGCTGCGCACGGGGGCGTCGACCGACAACGAGGGTGAGCCCGGCGGCGAACAGCGGAACAATGACGGTGAGCGGCACGAACGCCGCGAGGAGATCGATCACGAGCGGTCACCCCCCGATGCGCCCTGCGCCTCGTCAACGGATCGAGGGTCGACGTCGAGACCGTCGGGAAGGAACTCCGTCGTCGCCTCGTCAGGAGACGTCTCTTCGAGCAGCACCGACTCGGCCTGGTCGCGCAGCGCAACGTCGTCGGCGTCGTCGGACACGTCGTCGGCGTTCGCCAGGCGCCAGCTGCGGTAGATGAGCGCCAGCATGAACGCCGACACCGCGAAGGTGATGACGATGGCGGTGAGCAGCAGCGCCTGCGGGAGCGGGTCGGTGTACTGGCTCGGGTCGGCAGCCGGATCCTCGACGATCGGGGCAATACCGGTGGGGCCCGCCATCAGGATGATCAGCAGGTTCGTCGCGTTTCCGACGAGCAAGAAGCCGAGCACGACGCGGGTGAGGCTGCGCTCGAGCATGAGGTAGATGCCGCACGAGTACAGCGCTGCCATCACGATGACGAGGGTCAGGTTGAGGGTCATCGTGCACCCCCGACCGGAGCGGCATCGAGGTCGCCCCCAACGGTGAGACCGCCGCCACGCCCTTGCCGGTCAACCTCGGCACCGAGGCTGCGCAAGACGTCGAGCACGAGGCCGACCACGATGAGATAGACCCCGATGTCGAAGATCGTGGAGGTGACGAACTCGATCTCGCCGAGCAGCCACACCTCGGCCTCGATGTAGGTGCTCGTCATGGCGCTGACGCCGAACAGCAGTGGGGCGAAGGTGTAGGCGGCCGCGATCAGCATCCCGGTGCCCAGAAGCGCACCGGCACTAAACGGCGCTGCAGCCCCGAGCTCGTAGCGCCCGCCGGCCAGGTACCGCGCGACGAGCGCGAGGCCCGCGACCAGGCCGCCCGCGAAACCGCCGCCGGGCAGGTTGTGGCCCGCGAACAGCAGGTAAATCGACAGCACGATGACGGCGTGGAAGATCAGCCGCACCACGACCTCGAGCAGAATCGAGCGGTTGCGCGGGTCGAGGGTGAGCCCGGCGAGAATCCAGGCGCTGCGCTGCGTCGTGTCGGTCTCCGACGAGCGCTCGAGCCGGTCGCGCACCGTGCGCTC
>DASSWY010000115.1:0-4036 GCA_035704325.1 Microcella sp.
CAGACGGCGCTCGCGCGGAGTCACGAAGCTGATCGCGTCGCCGGTGCGGCCGGCGCGGCCCGTGCGGCCGATGCGGTGCACGTAGCTCTCGGTGTCGACCGGAATGTCGAAGTTCACCACGTGGCTGATGCGCTCAACGTCCAGTCCGCGGGCGGCCACGTCGGTCGCCACCAGAATGTCGAGCTTCGCGTTCTTCAACTGCTCGACGGTGCGCTCGCGCTGCACCTGCGGCACGTCTCCGTTGATTGCCTGCGCCGAGTATCCGCGAGCGCGCAGCTTCTCGGCGAGCGTCTCGGTCTCGTTCTTCGTGCGGACGAACACGATCATGCCGTCGAAGTTCTCGACCTCGAGGATGCGCGTGAGCGCGTCGACCTTCTGCTGGTACGACACGACGAGATAGCGCTGCGTGATCGTCGACGAGGTGGTCGTCTTCGTCTTGACGCTGATCTCTTCGGGGTTGGTGAGGTGCTGCTGCGCGATGCGCCGGATCGATGCGGGCATCGTCGCCGAGAACAGCGCGACCTGCTTGTCGTCGGGGGTGTCGGCGAGGATCGTCTCGACGTCTTCGGCGAAACCCATCTTGAGCATCTCGTCGGCCTCGTCGAGCACGAGGAACTTCAGCTCCGTCAGGTCGAGAGTGCCCTTGTCGAGGTGGTCCATGATGCGGCCGGGGGTTCCGACGATGACGTGCACGCCGCGGCGCAGGGCCGACAGCTGCACGCCGTAGCCCTGCCCGCCGTACACGGGCAGCACGCTGATGCCGGGAATGTGGGCGGCGTAGCGTTCGAACGCCTCGCAGACCTGCAGGGCGAGTTCACGGGTGGGGGCCAAGACGAGTGCCTGCGGCGTGCGCTGCGACACGTCGAGGCGCGACAGAATCGGCAGGGCGAAGGCGGCGGTCTTTCCGGTGCCGGTCTGCGCGAGGCCGACGACGTCGCGGCCGCCGAGCAGGGTGGGGATGGTCGCGGCCTGGATGGCCGACGGGGTCTCGTAGCCGACGTCGGTGAGCGCGGCCATCACGGCGTCGCTGAGCCCGAGTTCAGAGAATTTCGGCAGGGGTGTGGCGTTTTCGGCCTCGGTTGTATCGGGCGTCTCGTGAGGCGTCATACCCCTAACGGTACGCGGGTTTCGGCGCACGGCCGCGTCCCCTTATATCGGCCGCACTATCAGCGCTATGCTTATGTCGTGGCAAAGATAAGCATCGCGCTAATCATCGACATCGTCGGATCGCGTCAACTGAGCGACCGACCGGCGGCCCAGCGCGCCATCCACGACGCGTTCGCGGTGGCCGCCGCCGACGCCGAGGTTGTCGAGCCGCTCTGGGCCACAGTGGGGGACGAATTCCAAGCCGTCTTCCCCCGTGTGCGCGATGCTCTGCGCGTGACCTCTCTCATGCGCCTGGTGTTCCCCGACGCGATCGACTGCCGATTCGGCCTCGGCTCGGGCGACGTGCGGCGCCTCGACGCGGGGCGAGGCGCCCCCATCTACGACGGCTCGGCCTGGTACCACGCCCGCGGTGCCCTCGACGAGGTCGACCAGCGAAGCCGCAACGCTCCCGGCCTGCGCACCTGGTTTCACAGCGACGACGCGACCGAGGTGGCACTCGTCACCTCGCACCTGATTCTGCGTGACCACTTGATCGACGGCATGTCGGGCCGCGAGCGCCGCCTGGCTGCGGGCGCTCTGCGCGGTGAGCCGCAGCAGCGTCTGGCCGAGAGTGAGGGCATCACGCAGTCGGCCGTGTCGCAGAACCTGCGTCGCTCGGGGGCCGCCGCCCTCATTGCTGCCCACCGCGCGCTCGAGATCGGGGCTGACGCGTGATCGCCGCGGTGCTGCTGCTCGCGGTTGGCGTGGGCGACCTGGCTCGTCGCCGACTGAGCGGCACCGCGCAGCCCATCGTCGGCCTCGTCGTCGCCGCGGCCATTCTTCTCATCGCGGGCGTCGGCTACGCCGGCCCGCTCGGCATCGCGCCCGTCTCGACGGGCATCGTGGCCGTCATCGCGGCCCTCTGGATGCTCGCCGTGCGCATCGATGAGACGGTCACGCCGCCGCTGTGGCCCGCCGCGCTGCTCGTCGCGGCGGTCACGCTCGGCGCGGTGCTCACCCCGTGGAATGCCGAGCCCGTGCGCGTCGTGCCCGGCGCCGCCGAGCTCGAGCCGGGCGTTGCCCTCGCGGTTCTCGCCGTGGTGGCCGCCCTGACGACCACGGCCAACCTCATCACCCGGGCGATGCTGCAGGTGGCGCGCGGGTCCCACCCGGGCCAGGGCGTGCATCCTGACAGCCGCTGGGTGATGCGCTGGGGCCGTCGTCGCGCGCTCGTCATCGAGCGCGAAGACGCCGAGTCGACGCCCCCGGCGGCGCCGAGCACCCTGCAGGGCGGGCGCATCATCGGCCCGCTCGAACGCCTGCTCATCGTGGCGCTCGCCCTCGTGGGCGCGCAGGGCCTCATCGCGGCGCTGCTCGCGGCGAAGGGCATCGTGCGCTTTCCCGAGATTTCCGCTGACCGGCGATTCGGCTCGAAGGCCGAAGAGTTCTTGATCGGCAGCCTCACCAGCTGGGCCCTCGCCGGCCTCGCCGTTGCCCTCGTCGCCCGCGCGTCGGGCGCGCTGTAGCGGGAGACCGGCCGGGCGCTTGTGCCCACAGAACCCGCGTACCCTGGATTCCATGGCCAGTGAGCGCGGTATTCGCAACAACGGTGCCGCGCGCACCCCCGACGCGCCCGCCGCTGACGCCCGCCCTCAGGTGCGGCCGCAGACCGAGGGCTGGCAGCAGAAGCTCGACACTGACGGCCGGCCGCTGCTGCAGTTCGCCTCCCCTAAGCGGGGCAAGCCCCCCGTGCACTGGGCCGACCTCGATACGGATGCGCGCATCCAGGCGGTCACGGAACGCGGTCTCCCGGCCTTCCGCGCGAAGCAGCTGTCGACCCACTACTTCTCGCACTACACGAGCGACCCGGCGGCGATGACCGACCTGCCGGCTGCCGGCCGCGACGAACTTGTTGCCGCGCTGATGCCGCCGCTGCTCACCGAGGTGCGGCGCCTGCGCACCGACAACGGCGACACCATCAAGTTCCTCTGGAAGCTGCGCGACGGGGCCCTCGTCGAGAGCGTGCTCATGCGCTACCCGGGTCGCATCACGCTGTGCGTCTCGAGCCAGGCTGGCTGCGGCATGAACTGCCCGTTCTGCGCGACCGGCCAGGCGGGGCTCACCCGCAACATGTCGGCCGCCGAGATCGTCGACCAGGTGGTCGCGGCGAACCGCGCGCTTGCAGCCGGCGAGCTGGGCGGGCGCAAGCGCGGCGATGAGACGCCCGACCGCGTCAGCAACATCGTGTTCATGGGCATGGGGGAGCCGCTCGCGAACTACGCCCGACTCATGAGTGCCGTCCGCACGATGGTCGCCCCGCAGCCGAACGGCCTCGGCATGAGCGCGCGCAACATCACCGTCTCGACGGTCGGGCTGGTGCCCGCCATTCGCAAGCTCGCCGACGAGCAGATTCCGGTGACCTTCGCGCTCAGCCTGCACGCCCCCGACGACACGCTGCGCGACGAGCTGATCCCCGTGAACTCGCGCTGGAAGGTCGACGAGGCGCTCGACGCGGCCCGCGAGTACTTCGACAAGACGGGCCGCCGCGTGTCGATCGAGTACGCGCTCATCAAAGACATGAACGACCACGCGTGGCGCGCCGATCTGCTCGCGAAAAAGCTGCTCGATCGCGGTCGCGGCTGGGTGCACGTCAACCCCATCCCGCTGAACCCGACGCCCGGCTCGATCTGGACGGCGTCAGAGAAGGCCGTGCAGAACGAGTTCGTGCGCCGTCTGAACGATGCGGGCATCCCGACCACCCTGCGCGATACGCGCGGCAAAGAGATCGATGGCGCCTGCGGGCAGTTGGCCGCAGCCGACGCGTAGCGAGCGATAGCATCGGAGGCACCACCGCCACCACGTGTCCCCGATCACCTCGACACGGCCGCAGCGTTGCGCGCCGGCAACCCAAGGAACGCCACTGTGAGCGATGACGTCACGACCATTCACG
>DASSWY010000121.1:0-3198 GCA_035704325.1 Microcella sp.
CCCGAAACGCCGATGGGGCCCGCGCACATCACGCGCGGGCCCCGTCGTTGTCGTCGGCTCAGTAGAGCAGGTTCGTCAGCTGCCGACGGGCGGCGACGACGCGCGGGTCCTCGGCTCCGACGAGCGCGAAGAAGTCGAGCAGACGGGTGCGCACCGTCGCTTTGCCGTCGGCGTCGAGGCGTGGAAACACCGTGAGCAGGCGGGCGAACGCATCCTCAATGTGGCCGCCGCTGACGTCCAGGTCAGCAATCGCCAGCTGCGCGGCAGCGTCATCCGGATGCTCGGCCGCGTTCTGACGGATCGTCGCGGCATCCGCTCCCGCCAGCCGCTTGAGCAGGGACACCTGCGCGAGGCCAGCCACCGCGTCGTCGTCGCGGGGATTCTGCGCGATGGCGGTCTCGAACGCGGTGATCGCCGCATCCAGGTCGCCGCGTTCCAGGGCGTCGTACGCCTCTTGATGAAGCGGCGGAAGGGGTTCTTCGGCCGGGGCCTCGTCGAGATCGTCGTCGACGACGCCGCTGACCGTGCCCGTCACGCCGTTTTGCGCCGCGAGCTCGAGCACCTGCTCGAGGACCTGACGCACCTCGTCGTCGGCCGCCATGCCGACAAACAGCGGCACGGGGCGACCGCCGATCAGCGCGACGACCGCCGGAACCTGGGTGATCTGAAACGCCTGGGCGACCTGCGGTGAGCGGTTGCCATCGACCGTCACGAGGGCAAGCCGACCCCCATAGCTCTCGACGATGGCCGGCAGGAATGGGGCGACGCCGCCGCCGAAGAACTCGACAATCACCGGAACCTGACGCGACAGTTCGACCGCCTGGCCGAAGCTGCGGTCATCGGCTTCCGAGACGATGCCGGTCGGTGGCGCACCCGCGCTCGGCGCGCCGCTGCCCGACACCGGCGGGCTCGCAGCCGCACCGGGAGATGCGGCCTGCTGCGCGTTGCGGACGAGCGATGACAGGTCGACGGCCCCGCGCAGTGCGGCCGGGTTCAGTGATGCGTCGGTCACGATACCTCCGATGCTGAGATGAGTCCCTGGGCATAGCCGAGCAGCAGCACCGGTGCGTCGGTGCCGAGCGGCGGAACGTAGAAGAGCACCTGCACGCCATAGCGCGCGACGATGCCCGCGGTCGACTGCTCAACGCCAGCGAGAGCCTGCACGGCGCCGCTCGCGTTCACCGCAGCGCCTTCCTGCACGGGCGTGACGGTCTCGGTCTCGACGATGTACCCGGTCACGAGAGCACCCGTATCGGCCGTAGCCAGCACGATGGTCTCACCTTCGCCGACCGTGTTCTCGAAGGTGATCTGGGCGGTCTCTGGCAGGGCGGCCGCACGCTCGGCCTTCGCCGCGGCACCGATCTGCGCGACCAGCGCATCACTCTCGAGGTCGAAGAGCTGAGCGCCTTCCGACTCAGGGCCGGCGAGCAAGAGTTCGGCGTAGGCAGGAGCAATGTCACTCGGCGGCACCGACAGCAGCGGCGTGTCAGCCGGCAGACGTGCCGTGCCGAGGCTTGCGGGTGGGCTGTCGGGGAACGGGTTGCCCGGCACCACGCTCACGGCGTAGTGCACTTTGTACTGGCTGCGCGGGTCGTCTTGAATCAGCATCATGGCCAGCGGCGGAACCGTCTCGTCCTCAGCATCTTCCACCACGGCGAAGACCGTACGGGGCCAGATATCGGTCTGCTGCGGCAACGCCACTTGCACGTTGCCGACGGGAATCGCGGGCACCGCCCCCAATTCGGCATTGGCTGACCGAATTTGATAGCTCGCCGTGCGCAACTCGAGGGCAGGCCCCGCCATGCGGGTCGCGGCGAGCTCAGCGTTCAGTGTCTCGTCGGCTTCGCCGATCCGTTCGGCGACCCGGGCAATGATGCGCTCGAGCTGACGCTCGTTGACCGCAATCGGCGGAGTCGAGGGCGCAGCGGGTGTGGCGCTGGCCGACGGCTCGGGGCTCGGCCCGATCGTGAGCGGCGCATCCGCCGAGCAGGCACCGAGGGCGAGCACGGTACCGAGCGCAACCGTCGGCACCACGAAACCGCGCCCTATCGAGCGACGGCCCTTCGGCCGTGCGACAACGGCGCGGGGCCGCTTCGGACGGTACCGCGACGGGCGTGGCGCCGTCGGCATTCGAGGGCTCTTGCGGCGCGGTCCGCGCTGACGGCGCCAATGCCACAACGCCCACAGCAGGGCGATGAAGCCCAGCACCATGAGAGCGATGCCCGCGATGATGAACCAGCCAGCGTATGGCGTCGAGCTGTCTAGGGGCCAGGTCACGCGATACTCCTGCGGTGCGGGCAGCGTGCCGTCTGACACGACGAGCAGTGACACATCCGTCGGCACGTTCAGCGTCAGAGCGAGTTCGCCCACGCCTTCGAACTCGCCAAACCAGAGGTCGCTGCCCAGCGGGCTCGGAACCTGTTCTTCGCTTCCCCGCACGGTCTGGGCGACGAGCTCACCCGTCTCGGGGTCGACCGTGATGAGCGTGTGCTCCGCCTCGCCAACCCACCCGAGCACGTCGACCGTGCGACCGTATGTCGCGGCGACCGCGTCGGTCTGCGTCACCGTGTCCGTTGCTGCCTCGCCCTCAGCGGGTGCCTCTGCGTCAGCGGGGGCCTCGGATGCAGCCGGCGCCTCGGACGGCGAGGGGCTCGGCTCGAGCGCCGCGCCCTCAACGCCGCCTCGAATGGCGATCGTCTGCGTTCCCTCGTAGGCGTTGAGCGCCGTGCCATCGATTACGGTCACCGGGGCGGTTGATGCCAGTTCGAGTTCCGAGGTCACAGAGTCGGGCGGGGCGAGCACGGTGCGCTGCGCGATCCCGAAGCCTCCGGTCACGACGGCGGCGACAAACAGCACGATGGCGAGAACGAATCGCACGAGCTTCTCCTTTCCGGCCGGCCCGGCGCGCATGAGCTGCGCGGCCCGAGGCCGACAGCACTGCTGCGGGACCGAGACAGCTGGGGTTCCGGCGGTGCGCGTCATCGGGCGGTCGCCCCGAATGGTCGAGGCGGGCCAGCAGAACAAAGACATCCCAGAATAGCGGATGCGCGTATGCGCCCCCTGGGAGCGAGCAGATTCGGCGCATCCCGCCCGGGCGAAGGCCCGGTAGTCCCCTCGTTACACTCGACAGAGCAGAGGCGGTCAAACCCCGGGAGTAGGACGACACGTGGCAGCGAACGATGCGACCTTCGGCACGGA
>DASSWY010000167.1:0-8704 GCA_035704325.1 Microcella sp.
CGAGCCCATGCCGCGGTACGACTTGAACTGCTTGCCGTTCACGAAGATGAGGTCGCCGGGGCTCTCGTCGGTGCCGGCGAGCAGCGAACCGAGCATGACGGTGTCCGCACCCGCCACGAGCGCCTTCGCGATGTCGCCCGAGTACTGCAGTCCGCCGTCCGCGATGACGGGCACCCCGGCCGTGCGAGCCGCCAGCGACGCCTCGTAGACCGCCGTCACCTGCGGCACACCTACGCCCGCCACGACGCGGGTCGTGCAGATGGAGCCGGGACCGACGCCGACCTTGACGGCGTCGGCACCCGCATCCACGAGCGCCTGCGCACCCGAGCGGGTGGCGACGTTGCCGCCGATGACGTCGATGTGCGCGAAGGCCGAATCGCCCTTCAGGCGCGCGATGATCTCGAGCACGCCGCGACTATCGCCGTTGGCGGTATCGACCACGATGACGTCGACGCCGGCGTCTCGCAGCTGACCGGCGCGGTCCCAGGCGTCGCCGAAGAAGCCGATCGCGGCGCCCACCCGCAGACGACCCTCGTCGTCTTTCGTCGCGTTCGGGTACTGCTCCGACTTGTCGAAGTCTTTGACCGTGATGAGGCCCTTGAGCCGACCGGTCTCGTCAACCAGCGGGAGCTTCTCGATCTTGTGCTGCGCGAACAGCGCGACAACCTCGTTCTGCGTGATGCCGACGGGCCCCGTGATCAGCGGTGCCGGCGTCATGACGTCGCGCACGAGCGTGCTCGCGGCCTCGAAGCGCGAGACGAAGCGCATGTCGCGGTTCGTGATGATGCCGACGAGCTTGCCGTCGCCCTCGACGACCGGCAGCCCCGAGACGCGGAAGCGCCCGCAGAGCTCGTCAACCTCGGCGACCGTCGCATCCGGCGTGGTCGTTACCGGATTGGTAATCATGCCCGATTCGCTGCGCTTGACCTTGTCGACCTGCTCGGCCTGATCGTCGATCGACAGATTGCGGTGCAGCACCCCGAGACCGCCCTGGCGGGCCATCGCGATCGCCATTCGCGACTCCGTCACGGTGTCCATCGCGGACGAAATGAGGGGGGCAAATACGCGGATGCGCTTCGTCAGTCGCGAAGTCGTGTCGGCTTCCGACGGAATCACGTCGGTGTGGGCCGGCAGCAGCATGACGTCGTCGTAGGTAAGGCCGACGAAGCCGAACGGGTCGGGCTGGTCCATGAGTCCCCTTGGTCGCGTGGAATGGGCCGGATGCGACGCTGAAATCCGGTACTCCAGCTTAAGCGGGTTAGGCCGGAACGTATTCCGTGGCCATAATGACTAAGCGGATTCGCATTTCGTCGCGAAACACGGCGGCAACGTGCGAGTCCTATCGTCAACGCTGACGAACCGGGCTGCCTGGCCCGCGGGGCTGCGCGCCTCGACCCGAAACGACCTGGAGGTTTCGTGGCACACGCTGCAACCACACCGACGAGCCGGCGATGGCCACGACTTGTCGCGACCCTGTTGGCGGTGCTGTTCGCCGCTGTCGCGCTCTTGTCTGCCTCGCCGGCGCACGCAACATCGCAAGTGGATCTCGATGAGAACGAGTTCCAAGTGACCGGAATCGTTCGATTGGATGGCGAGCCGCTCGAAGGCGTTCGCATCACCGTCGACGGCCCTGGCCAGTCAGCCGAGGCGATCACCAACGCTGAAGGTCGCTGGGCAATCGGCGTTCCCGAGCGAGAGACCTACACGGTCACGCTCGACGAGTCGACCCTGCCCGACGGCATCGCCGTGATCGACGAGTCGGGTGAAGACCCCACGCCGAACGTCCGCGAAGCGACGGTGGGGCCGGGCGGCAGCGTCCCCTCCAACTTCTTCATCGGCGAAGGCCAGCGCAACACGGTGAGCATCGGCGGGCAGATCGTTGACCGGTTCTTCCTGGGCCTGAACTTCGGCCTGCTCCTCGCCCTCGTCGCGATCGGCTTGTCTCTGGTCTTCGGCACGACGGGGCTCAGCAACTTCGCCCACGCCGAACTGGTGGCGTTCGGCGCGATCATGGTGCTGGTCTTCGGGGTGTTCCTCGAGTTCCCGCTGCCGCTCGCGATTCTGATCGCGCTGATTCTGAGCATGGCAATGGGCTGGGTGAACGACGCCGCACTCTGGAAACCGCTGCGCAAGAAGGGCGTCGGGTTGATCCCGATGATGATCGTCTCGATCGGTCTCTCGCTAGCGGGGCGGTACCTGTACCAGTTCTTCATCGGCGGCGGCACCGAGCAGTTGCCGTATGCGACGAGCACGCAGTTCACCACCGACTTCTTCGGACTCAGTTGGATCGACATCGCGTCGATGATCATTTCGATCATCGTGCTTCTGGCCGTCGCGTACTTCCTGCTGCGGACGCGCCTCGGGAAGGCGACGCGCGCCGTGAGCGACAACCCTGCACTCGCTGCCGCATCCGGCATCGACGTCGACCGGGTCATTCGCATCGTGTGGGTCATGGCGGGTGGCCTCGCTGGCCTCGGCGGAATCCTCTGGGGCTACTTCCGCCCGGGTGTCAGCTGGGACATGGGCTTCCAGATTCTGCTGCTGACCTTCGCCGCGGTGGTTCTCGGCGGCCTCGGCACCGCGTTCGGTGCCCTCATCGGCTCAATCATTGTCGGTCTCTTCGTCGAGATGTCGACTCTCGTGATCGCCGCGGACATGAAGTACGTCGGAGCCCTCGTGGTCCTGATCGTGGTGCTGCTGTTGCGCCCGCAGGGTCTCTTGGGCCGCAAGGAACGGATCGGTTAGGGACACGCGATGATCGACTGGATTCAACTCCTCGGAAACGCCGCTCAGCAGATCCTGAGCCCCGTGACCGCCGCATACGCCCTCGCGGCGATCGGCCTCGCGATTCACTTTGGCTATACGGGCCTGCTGAACTTCGGCCAAGCGGGCTTCATGGCTCTCGGCGCATACGGCTACGCCATTTCCACCCTCTCGTTCGGGTTCCCGTGGTGGGCGGCGATGCTCGTCGGCATCGGCGTCTCGATCATCTTCGCGCTGATCCTCGGGGTTCCGACGCTTCGACTTCGTGCTGACTATCTCGCGATCGTGACGATCGCGGCGGCCGAAATCGCGAGGTTGATGTTCACCACGAACACCTTCGTCGAATACACCGGTTCGGCGAACGGTCTGCAGGGCTACAAGGACTCCTTCGAGGCGGTGAACCCCATCCCCGAGGGCACGTACGGCTTCGGCCCGTTCGAGTACACGGAATACAACTGGTGGGTGCGCATCTTCGGGTGGAGCCTCGTCATCATCGCGGCGCTCATCACGTGGCGCATCATGAAGTCGCCGTGGGGACGCGTGATCAAGGGCATCCGCGAAGACGAGGATGCTGTTCGCGCGCTCGGCAAGAACGTCTACTTCTACAAAATGCAGGCCCTGATTCTCGGTGGCGTTTTCGGATCGCTGGCTGGCATGGTGTTCGTGTTACCCCGCGCGGTCGTGCCATCGAACTTCCAGCCGACGCTGACGTTCTTCATTTACGCGATCCTGCTGCTCGGTGGCGCTGCCACCGTGCTCGGACCGATCCTCGGCGCGATCGTGTTCTGGGTGTCGCTGAGCTTCTTCTCGGGCTTCGTCGCTCGCGCGGTCGAGGTCGGCTGGCTGCCGTTCATGTCGACGGTTCAGGCAGGGCAGCTGCAGTTCATCCTCGTCGGTGTCGTGATCATGCTCTTGGTGATATTTAGGCCACAGGGCATCTTCGGTAACAAGAAGGAGCTGGCTTTTGTCAAGTAGCGATGGCGTGCCCTCGAGCACACCCCAGAAAACGACAGGCCTCCACGTCGGCGAGCCCGCTCCCGGCGTGAAGAAGGTGGATCCCATCATCGTGGCCGACCACATCAAGCGCTCTTTTGGTGGCCTCACCGCGGTTGACGTCGCGCACCTTGAGATTCCTCGCGGCGCCATTACGGCGCTGATCGGCCCGAACGGCGCTGGCAAAACGACCCTGTTCAATCTGCTGACGGGCTTTGACAAGCCCGACACAGGTGACTGGACGTTTGACGGTAAGAAAATTGCCGGCGTTCCCGCCTTCAAGGTCGCTCGCGGGGGCCAGGTGCGCACGTTCCAGCTCACCAAGGCTCTCGGCCTTCTGACGGTGCTCGACAACATGAAGCTCGGCGCCAAGGGACAGAGTGGAGAAAGCCTGACCAAAGCGATTTTCCCGTGGATCTGGCGAAAGCAGGAGGCCGAGATTGAGGCTCGTGCCCTCGACCTGCTGCAACGGTTCAAGCTCGACGCGAAGAAAGACGACTACGCCGCAAGCCTGTCTGGCGGTCAGCGCAAGCTGCTCGAGATGGCGCGAGCCCTCATGAGCGAGCCGCAGTTGGTCATGCTTGATGAGCCGATGGCCGGGGTGAACCCCGCCCTCACGCAGTCACTGCTCGACCACATTCTCGACCTGAAAAAAGAGGGCATGACGGTGCTCTTCGTCGAGCACGACATGCACATGGTGCGGCACATCGCCGACTGGGTTGTCGTCATGGCAGAGGGCAAGGTGGTTGCCGAAGGTGACCCGCACGACGTCATGAGGAATCCCGCCGTGATCGACGCCTACCTGGGCTCACACCACGACGAAGACCTGGGCGAACTCGACCCGAACGCTACCGACGCGATGAAGGAGCTGGCCGATGACGACGCCGACGAAATCAAGCACTGAGCCCACCGGCGGTGCCGTCGACGACCGTAAGGTCGTCGTGCACGTCGACAACATCACCGCCGGGTACCTGCCCGGGGTGAATATCCTCACCGACTGCTCACTGACCGCCCGCGATGGCGAGTTGATCGGCATCATCGGCCCGAACGGCGCCGGCAAGTCGACGCTGCTGAAGTCGATCTTCGGTCTCGTCAAGGTGCGCTCGGGAAGTATCTCGCTGTACGGCGACGACATCACGAACCTCAAGGCCAACAAGCTCGTGGCGAAGGGCGTCGGCTTCGTGCCGCAGACGAACAATGTCTTCCCGACGCTCACGATCGAAGAGAACCTGCAGATGGGCATCTTCCTGCGCCCGAAAGAGTTCGCGCACCGCCGCGACTTCGTGGTCAGCATCTTCCCGGAGCTCGGCAAGCGTCTCGGCCAGCGCGCCGGATCGCTCTCGGGTGGTGAGCGTCAGATGGTCGCCATGAGCCGCGCGCTCATGATGAGCCCCGAGGTGATTCTGCTCGACGAGCCGAGTGCTGGCCTGTCGCCCGTGCGGCAGGACGAGGCGTTCCTGCGCGTGAAAGAGATCAACAAGGCAGGGGTCACGACCATCATGGTCGAGCAGAACGCCCGCCGCTGTCTGCAGATCTGCGACCGCGGCTATGTGCTCGACCAAGGCACCGACGCTTATGAGGGCACTGGCCGCGAGCTGCTCAACGACCCGAAGGTCATCGGGCTGTACCTCGGCACGCTCGGCCAGGAGTAGCGCGACAGGCGGCCGCACAGCGCCGCGGACAGGGCCCGGGAGGAGTCGTCCTCCCGGGCCCTTCGCGTTGCGTCGGGCTGAGCGACGCGAGTGTCGGCGTCCCCCGCGCGTCTGCACACACGACGGCCGCCAACGGCAAAGGCCCCGGAAGCAGATGCTTCCGGGGCCTTCCTCAGCCGATCAGACCGAGTGACGAGTCACTTAGTTGATGCGGGTGTAGGTGTTGTCAGCACCGTACTGGTAGATGCCGATGGTCGCCTCGGTCGGGTCACCGTTCTCGTCGAAGGTGATGGGGCCCGAGGGGCCGTCGTAGTCGATGGCCGTGCCAGCCGCAATCAGCTCGGCACAGTCAGCGAACGTGTTGCACTTCTCGCCGTCGCCAGCGCCACCCGACACCGACTGCAGTTCGGCCGCGATGGCCTCGCTGTCGATCGAGCCAGCCTGCAGCGCCGCGAGCGCGAGCAGGACGACGGCGTCGTACGACTCAGCCGCGTAGCTGAAGTCGTCGAGCTCGGGGTCGATCTCGAGCAAGCGGTCCGAGAAGTCGCCGAGGGTGCCAATGTCGAGGCCCGGCAGCGTTCCCTTGGCGCCCTCAATGAGGCCGTCTTCAAACACGCCCGAGTAGTCGGCGAGGTTACCGTCAACCAGGTAGAGCTGCTCGCCATCGAAGCCCGCGTTCACGAGGGCCGGCAGGGCGAAGCTCGCCTGGTCGAAGGTGATGACCGCGACAGCGGCCGGGTCGGCTGCGGCGAGAGCGGCAACCTGAGCGTCAACGCTCGTGTCACCCTCGTTGAAGAGCTCTTCGGCGACGACGGTGCCGCCAGCGGCCTCGAACGCTTCCGAGGTGAACTGGGCGAGCCCGGTGCCGTAGGCGTCGTTCAGGACGAGCAGACCGAGGGTCGCAGCGCCGTCAGTGGCGATGAGGTTACCGAGCACCTCGCCCTGCAGCACGTCAGACGGCGCGGTACGGAAGTAGAGTCCGTTGTCGTCGTAGTCGGTGAACGCGGCCGAAGTGTTGGCCGGCGAGAAGTGAATGACACCGGCGCCGGTGATCTGGTCGATCACCGTCAGCGACACAGCCGACGACGCCGCACCGATGATCGCCGAGACGTCCTGCGACAGCAGGTCGGTGACGTTGACGGTCGCAATGTCGGTGGTCGTGTCACCCGAGTCGCGGAGGATTGCCTCAACCGAGATGCCGAGACCGGCCTCGTTGATCTCCTGGACGGCGAGGTTGACACCGGCCTCTTCCGGCGGGCCGAGGAAGGCGAGGGCACCGGACTGCGGAAGGATCGTGCCGACCTTCAGTGCCAGGTCTTCGCCGGGGGTCGTGGGGGCCGAGGTGTTGTCGTCGGTCGCGGGTTCTTCTGCTTCTGCCGCGCAGCCGGCCAGCACAAGCGCGCTAGCGGCGAGGAGGCCAGCGCCTCCGAGGACAGTGCGGAACCGCGAGCGGCGGGCCGTGGTGAAAACGCCCATGGTGCTCCTTGGGTTTCGTTCGTGCGTTCAGGACACAGCAATGGATTCATTGCCGTGCGTCCAACGTATGGGGCGAATCGCTGTCACACAATACGCAGGGGTTACATCCCTGTAACGGCGCGAATAGTTATCAAACACGGCATGCGTGCACGGTTTTCGCGCAGAACGACCGGTTCACGCCACGAATTCCGCATCGATTGCGGCGACGATTCTGGCGTCGCCGAGCGCGCAGCCTTACTCCTCGCTCGAGACACCCCCGCGCACCACACGATTCTCTGCGGTGTACGCACCGATGACGACGCCGTCGACGTCGAGGTCACCGTCGACCGTCATGGTGAGCGGCCCCGCGATGCCCTGATAATCGAGGCCCGCGTCGGGCTCGTCGATCAGAAACTGCAGGCACTCGCCGTAGCTCGAGCAGGGCGCACCCCCGCTCGCCACCTGCGGCAAACCGGCAATGAGGGATGCGCCCCCCTCGTCACCGAGGACCGTCGCGGCGAGTGCCGCCAGCAACACGGCGTCGTAGGCCTCGGCAGCATACGGATAGCGGTCAAGGAATGGATCGGCCAGAGCGAGGCGTGCCGCGAAGTCCGCGTCACCGGTAGACCCGACGACGACCCCCCGCGCACCGTCCAGTGCCCCGGCATCGAGGCCGGCCGAGTAGTCGACCGCCGCGGCGCTGCCCAGGAAGAGGGCGCCAGGAGCGAGACCAGCGTCGAGAAGCGTGCTGAGCATCCCGCCCGTCGTTGCCGCGACGGCGGCGCTCGTCGCCACGATCACCGCGTCAGCATCGGCAGCCGCGGCCACGCCGGCCGGTGCGCTCGCGCCGTCGACGGTGACAACGGTTGCCGGTTCGGCGCCAGCGTCGGCGAGCACCGCCTGCACCCCCGCAGTCATGTCGGCACCGTAGGGGTCATCGCTGGCGACCACGGCAACCGCCTCGGCGCCCGCGTCCATCGCGGCGGCGGCGAGGGCCCTGCCCTGCACCTCGGCTGTCGGCACAACCCGAGCGAAGAGCCCTTCCGTGTCGGCAGCGCGCGCGGCCGAACCGGTGGCGCCGGTTGAGATGAGGGCGACGCCAGCATCCGCCAGCAGCGGCAACGCCTGCATGACGAGGGGGTCGGTGTTCGGGCCGATGACGACATCGACCCCGCGGGAGACGAGGTCGGCCACCGCGGCGGCCAACTGGTCGCCGGGCTCGGCACCCGAGTTGCGATGCACGACCGACACCGGCTGCTCGAGCACGCCGCCGGCCTCGTTGAGCTCCCGCACGGCCGTCTCGACGGCCGCAATCTGCGCGGCGGCCACACCGGTCGTGTCACCCGCGGTCGGCAGCAGCGTGCCAACGACCAGTACGCCATCGCCGCTCGGCGCCGCCGTGCGAAACGGCGTCGGCGACGGCTCGGGCGAGGCGGTCGGCGTCGGCATGGGCTCAGGCTCGCCGGTGCACCCGGCCAGCATCAGGGCCGCCGCGACGATCGCGGCGGGCACGGCGCGCGCACGCGTGGTGATGGGGCGAGCGGGGGCGGTGCGGCGCATCGGGGTCCTTCCGTGAACGATCAGGCGCGGGAAGACTACCCGGGCGGCGACGCGGAGCCGCGGTCCCGCGCGGAGCAGCACGCGCATCACGGGGTCACAGCGGCCGTCGCGGAGGTCTCGCCCTCCCTCGGCGGGGTCGTCGCGCTCGGCGCGCACGTGCGCCTGATCGCGCCGCCGGTCGGCGACGGCTCCGCCATGATTCAGGATGCGCGCCACGCCATCGACGCGCTCGTCGCCTCGGGCGACGGCGTCGCCGCCCTACTCATCGACACCGCTTTCGC
>DASSWY010000292.1:0-3516 GCA_035704325.1 Microcella sp.
GCGAAGCGTCGCGCGAATCAGACTCCGCTCAACCTGATCGGGTCGATCATTGCGTCGCTGGCGATCGTGGGATTCCTGATCGCGATCGGGGTCGGCGAGCCACCCGAGCGCCAGCTCGTCGACTATCAGGCGACCGCCGCTGAGTTGCAGGCGGGCGGCGACTTCGACGTCGTCGCGCCCGTCGTTCCGCCCACGTGGTCGGCCAACCGCGCGGGGCTCAGCGGTTCGGGAGGCGTCACCGAGTGGTACGTCGGCTTCGTCACCGACCCGGACGCCACCGACGCCGGCTTCATCGCCCTCGTGCAGGGCTTCGAGGGCAACTCGACGTGGCTCTCTGACCTGCTGCGCAACCCGCGTAGCGAGGGCGAGCAAGTCACGATCGGCGACATCGACTGGACGCTCTACGATCGTCGAGGGGCGACCGATCTCGGCAACCGTGCGTACGCGCTCGTGACCGAGACCGAGGACAGCACGATCGTGCTCTACGGCACCGCCGAAGAAAGCGACTTCCAGCTGTTGGCCACGGCAATCGCCGCGGAGCTCGCCGCCCCCTAAGCCGCGTCAGTACTGACGCCGGAGGAGGAGCATGACACAGGCCGAGCGCACGCCCGCGGCCGTCTGGCGCGAGATGCAAGAGGGCAACGCCCGCTTCGTCTCCGGCGACCCCCACCACCCGCACCAAGACGCGGCCCGGCGCACCGAGCTGAGCGA
Organism: Microcella sp.; assembly: GCA_035704325.1. Classification (GTDB taxonomy): domain Bacteria; phylum Actinomycetota; class Actinomycetes; order Actinomycetales; family Microbacteriaceae; genus Microcella. The sequence goes on from DASSWY010000292.1 coordinate 712, forward strand.
CCATCAGCGCCCCGACGCCGCCCTGTTCGGCTGCTCTGACAGTCGCCTCGCGGCCGAGATCATCTTCGACAAGGGCCTCGGCGACCTGTTCGTCGTGCGTAACGCGGGTCAGATTGTCAGCGACTCGGTCGTCGGCTCGCTCGAGTATGCGGTCGCTGTGCTCGAGGTGCCCCTCATCGTGGTGCTCGCCCACGACGAGTGCGGGGCGGTACGCGCCGCCATCGATCAGACCAGCGCCGACGCTCCCACACTGCCCGCGCACATTCGCTCGCTCGTCACGCAGATCATGCCGGCCGTGCAGCGGGTTCGCATCGCATCGGGGTCGACGAGCGTCGACACGATCGACGCGTTCGAGGTGGGCCGCCAGCACCTGCGCGACACCGTCGGAGCACTGCTCAGCGCCAGCGAGCTGATCAGCGAGGCGGTCGCCGCCGGGCGCCTCGCGATCGTCGGCGCCAACTACCGCCTGCACGACGGGCGCGTGCAGGCCGACGCCTCCGTCGGCGCGCTGTAACGCGCATCCGCCTGTCCCCACGAGCTACCACCGTCCCCACGAGAACGAGAGAAACGGACCCATCGCGATGAGCGAGACCCCCGAGACCGACTACCGCATCGAGCACGACACCATGGGAGAGGTGCGCGTGCCGAAGAGCGCGCTGTACCGCGCTCAGACACAGCGCGCCGTCGAGAACTTCCCGATCTCAGGCACCCGCCTCGAGGCTGGGCAGATCAAGGCGCTCGCGCAGATCAAGCGCGCGGCGGCGATCGTGAACGCCGAACTCGGCATCCTTGATGAGACCCTCGCCCGCGGCATCGTCGCCGCGGCCGACGAGATCATCGCAGGCTCCCACCTCGAGCACTTCCCTGTCGACACCTATCAGACGGGCTCGGGCACCTCGTCGAACATGAACATGAACGAGGTGCTCGCCACCCTCGCCACGCAGCACGCGGGCTCGGCCGTGCACCCGAACGACCACGTCAACGCCTCGCAGTCGTCGAACGACGTGTTCCCGACCTCCGTGCACCTCGCCGTCACGGAGGCGCTGCTCGCCGATCTGATTCCGGCGCTCGAGTACCTCGCCGAGGCTCTGGAAGAGAAGGCCGAGCTGTGGAAGACCGCCGTGAAGGCCGGTCGTACCCACCTCATGGACGCCACCCCGGTCACCCTCGGGCAAGAGTTCGCCGGATACGCCCGTCAGGTGCGACTCGGCGTCGCCCGCGTGCGCGCGACCATCGAGCGCGTCGCCGAGGTCCCGCTGGGCGGCACCGCCACCGGCACCGGCATCAACACTCCCCTCGGCTTCTCGCAGAAGGTCATCGCCGAACTCGCGTCGTCGACCGGCCTGCCGATCACCGAGGCAGAAGACCACTTCGAGGCACAGGGCGCTCGTGACGGGCTGGTCGAGGCGAGCGGCGCCCTGCGGGTCATCGCCGTGTCGCTGACGAAGATCTGCAACGACCTGCGCTGGATGGGGTCTGGCCCGAACACCGGCCTCGGCGAACTGCACATTCCCGACCTGCAGCCGGGATCGTCGATCATGCCCGGCAAGGTGAACCCCGTCGTGCCCGAGGCCGTGCTCATGGTCTGCGCGAAGGTCGTCGGTAACGACGCGACCATCGCGTGGGCGGGCGCATCCGGCGCGTTCGAGCTGAACGTCGCGATTCCCGTGATGGGCACGTCGCTGCTCGAGTCGATCCGCCTGCTCGCGAACTCGACGCGCGTGCTCGCCGACAAGACCGTGCGCGGGCTCGAGGCGAACCTCGACCGCGCCCGCGCGCTCGCCGAGTCGTCGCCGTCGATCGTGACCCCGCTCAACCGCGTGATCGGCTACGAGGCCGCCGCGAAGGTCGCCAAGCACTCGGTCGCCCAGAGCATCACCGTGCGCGAGGCCGTCGTTGACCTCGGCTTTGTCGAGCGCGGCGAGATCACCGAGCAGCAGCTGGACGAGCTGCTCGACGTGCTCTCGATGACCTCGCCCGGCCTCTAAGCCTTAGCCGCGTCGCGGCGAGCCGCCCCTACTGGAAATAGTGGGGGCGGCTCACCGACACCTGAGACACGAACATCACGCCGGGCCGGCGCTCGAGCAGTTCCCGCAACCCCGCAATGAGGGCGGGGGCGCGCTCGTCGGGCACGACCGTGATCGTCAGGGTCAGCGCATCCTGATCGTTGAACAGCGTGCGTCCGTCGTGGGCGCCGTGGTGGCCGAGGCCGGTCACGCCGGGCAGGCTCGTGTAACCGGTTCCGCCGGCGCTCACGATCTGGCGCGAGACGGCGTCGGCGTCGGTCGAGCGCACGACGACCTCCACTTTCGTCATGGGGGAGAGTCCTTCGACGGTCATGCCGCCTCCTTCGCGGTCGGGGTCGCGGTCGCGACGTCATCAGTGTCGGGGGTCAGGATGCGCGGGCGCCAGCCATCGGCGCCGCGCTCGACCCAGCCGCGTCCGTCAGCGGCCGGGGCGACCAGGCGCACCCACTCGCCGTGCACGAGGTCGCGCACGATGTCGTGGCGCTCGATGATGCGGTCGATGCGCTCGAGGGGCGCGTCGACGATCGCCATCAGACGCACGGGCTCGTGGTGCAGACCCTCGCGGGTCATCACCGACTGCTGCGGCAGGCCGATACGCAGGTCGCCGTCGGGCCCCGCCAGCACGCCGAGACCCCCCACGAGGTTGTGCACGGTCTTGCTGCCCGCGCCGAACACGTCGGGGTCGACGCTCGAGAAGTAGTACTGGGCGTTGATCCAGTGGGCCACGACCAGCGGCGCGGTGAGGATCGTCGTGAGCGCCGTTCCGTCGGGGTCGGTC
>DASSWY010000316.1:0-3547 GCA_035704325.1 Microcella sp.
TCGGCGTCGCTGTCTCTGCCCGTGACGAGCCCGATGAGACTCGGCAGAAAGGGCAGGGGCTTTTTGCGCGAAGCGTCGAACAAGCCTTCGGCCCGCAGACTCTGGCGCAGTCTCTCGAGCCGCTCAAGCAGGTCACCCAGCCCCACGCGCCGAATGTCGAAAACCTGCATGGTCAGCGAGCCACCCTTGACCCACCAGTTGGCCTTCACGTGCATGACGACGCGATCGCCCTGGCCGAGGCCGTCGGGAAGCCGCGAGCGCACCGACGACCAGACGACGAACGAGACCGTCGCATCCTGCGTGAGGTCTTTGACCTTGCCGTAGACGTTGCCGCCCGAGACACCCCACTGCGTGATCTCACCCTCGACCCAGACCGCGCCGAGGCGGTCGATCCAGCCCTTGAGCTTCTGCGAGAGCTCGGCGACCGGCCACGGCGCATCAGCGCTCGTCGGCGAGGGCGTGGACGGGGCGGTGTCGGTCATCGGGTTCCGGGTTCGTGAGGGGGCAAGAGCGCGGTTCGTCTGCGCGTTTCGGGCGCGTCGCTTGCGGGCATCCGGCGCGCTGGCCAGGGTAGTAGACGACTCCGACACCGACCGGGTCGAGGCAAGCGATCGGGGGACAGGATGCCCGCAGGCACTCCCATAGACATCCGTGGGCTGACGAAGCGCTTCGGGGCCATCACGGCCGTCGAGAACGTGACGTTCGCCGCCCAGCCCGGCCGCGTTACGGGCTTTCTCGGCCCCAACGGCGCGGGCAAGACCACCACGCTGCGCGTGCTCCTCGGCCTCGCCCGCGCATCCAGCGGAACAGCGACGTTCGGCGGCACCGCCTACGCGGCGCTCGACGACCCGTCGAGGCGCGTGGGCGCATCCCTCTCGTCTGACGTTTTTCACCCAGGCCGCAGCGACCGCGACCACCTCCGTGTACTGCAGATCGCCGCGGGCCTCGAGGCAGACCGGGTCGATGCCGTGCTGCGCCGCGTCGGCATGACCGATGCGGCCGACCGGCGGGTGGGCGGGTACTCGCTCGGCATGCGCCAGCGGCTGGGTCTCGCCGCCGCGCTGCTCGGCGACCCCGGTGTACTCGTGCTCGACGAACCGATCAACGGCCTCGACCCTGCCGGCATCACCTGGATGCGCGTCTTCCTGCGCGAGCTCGCCGCCGAGGGACGCACCATCTTGCTGTCGTCGCACGTGCTGAGTGAGGTTGCGCAAACGGTCGACGATGTGGTTGTGATCGCGCGCGGTCGCATCGTCATGACCGGCGCCCTCGACGATCTCGCCGCGGGCGCTGAGGCGCGCGTGCGCGTCGACGCGGCCGACCGGGCAACGCTCAGCGCGACGCTGGTCGCCGCCGGGGCCCGCATCGAGGCTCCTGACCACGGTCATCTGGTCACCACCGGGCTCGACGCCGGCGCGATCGGCCGGGCGGCGCTCGCCGCCGGAATTCCCCTCACGCTGCTGGCGCCGCTGGGCGACGACCTCGAGTCGATCTTCCTGCGCCTGACGAGCGAGGGCGCCGCCGCGGATACTGGGGGCGAGTCGTCGACGGAGGTCGCCGCATGAGCGCCCTCGGTCGTGCCGTGCACGCTGAACTGCTGCGCGTGTTCTCGCTCCGCTCGTGGTGGATCCTCGCCGCCGTGCTGGCGCTCTACGTCGCTGTCACGGCAGGCGGCTTCGCGTTCTTCGTTTCTGCCGATACCGGGGGCGGCCCCGGCCCGCTGCCGGCCGACATCGCCGCACCCCTCGTCTACAGCTCGACGACGAGCGTCGCGCTCGTGGTGCCGCTGCTGTTCGGGGCGCTACTCGCCACGACCGAGTACCGCTGGCGCACGCTGACCCCGACGCTGCTGGCCCAGCCTCGGCGCGGCGTCGTCCTCGCCGGACGCGTCGTCGTCGCGGCGCTCCTCGGCGCGCTGTACGGGGTGGTGGGTGCGCTCGCCTCGCTCGCCGCGGGAGCCCCCGTGCTCGCCGCGATGGGTACCGACCCACTGCTCGGCGACCCCGAGGTGTTGGGCTTACTCGCCCGCACCGTGCTCGCGTGCGCGCTGTGGTCACTGCTCGGGCTCGGTCTGGGCGCACTTCTCACGAGTCAGGTGGCCGCGATCGTGATCGTGCTCGTCTTCACACAGTTCATCGAGCCCACCTTGCGCATCGTTGCGGGTCTCGCCGAGTGGTCGGCCGAGGCAGCCCGCTACTTGCCCGGCGCAGCGACCGACTCGCTGGTCGGGGCGGGCATTCTCGCCTCCATCGGTCAGCTTGACCCCACGATTCCTGGCGCGATCGAGCCGCTCACGATGCTCGAGGGCGGCCTCGTCCTCGCGGCGCTGAGCCTCGTCGTGATCGTGATCGCGGCCGCGACGACGCTGCGTCGCGACGTCGACTGACGACCGATCGGATGCCCAGGGCCGCCCCGTAGACTGGGCGCGATGTCCACGATCACGAATGGCGCCCTCGGCACCACCCTCACGGCGCCCGTCGTCCCCGAGCGCCGCGAGCGCCTCCGTCCCGATCCGTCCGTCAGCGGGACGAAGCGGGTTCTGCTGGCCGCCCCGCGCGGGTACTGTGCGGGCGTCGATCGCGCCGTGATCGCCGTCGAGAAGGCGCTCGAGCAGTACGGCGCTCCCGTTTATGTGCGCAAGCAGATCGTGCACAACGTGCACGTCGTCTCCGAACTCGAAAAGAGCGGCGCGATCTTCGTTGACGAGGTCGACGAGGTGCCCGAGGGTTCCCACATTGTGTTCTCGGCGCACGGCGTCAGCCCCGCAGTCGTGCAGGGCGCCGCCGACCGCGAACTGCAGGCGATTGATGCCACGTGTCCGCTCGTGACGAAGGTGCACCGCGAGGCCGTGCGCTTCTCGAAGCAGGACTACTGGATTCTGCTCATCGGCCACGCCGGGCACGAAGAGGTCGAGGGCACGATGGGCCACGCGCCCGAGCGCACGATTCTCGTCAACAACCCCGACGAGGCCGACCGCATCGAGGTTCCCGACACTGAGAACCTCATTTGGCTGTCGCAGACGACCCTCAGCGTCGACGAGACGATGGAGACGGTGCGCCGCCTCCGCGAGCGCTTCCCGCACCTCGCCGACCCCCCGAGCGACGACATTTGCTACGCCACGCAGAACCGGCAGGTGGCGATCAAGAAGGTCGCTCCCTCGGCCGATCTCGTCATCGTCGTGGGCTCCGCCAACAGCTCGAACAGCGTGCGACTCGTCGAGGTTGCCCTCGAGTACGGCGCCAAGGCTGCGTATCGCGTTGACTACGCGAGCGAGATCAAGCAGGAGTGGCTCGAGGGCGTGTCGAGCGTCGGCGTCTCGAGCGGCGCCAGCGTTCCCGAGGTGCTCGTCGAGCAGGTGCTCGCTGACCTGAAAGACGCCGGGTTCGACGATGTCGAGATTGTGAAAACGGCGGAGGAGGACCTCATGTTCTCGCTGCCGAAGGAGCTGCGGACAACGGCCACGGGCGAGCGCGACGAGCGCGCGCTCGGCGGCCGCACCCGGAACTAGCGGCCATGGGGTCGCGGCGGTGACGTCCGACCTGGCTCC
>DASSWY010000271.1:0-4925 GCA_035704325.1 Microcella sp.
CACCGCACGGCGGCCGCCTCGAGGCGCTCAGTCGCTGAGCTCGCCCGCCGGGCGCAACAGCACGGTCAGCAGGGTGACGACGAGCACCACAATCGCGAGCGCCACAAAGCCGGCGAGCGCCGCAATCGCCAATTCGCTCACGAGTGATTCGAGTCCGCCGACGCCGCTCGCCGACTGCCGCGCGCAGTTGGGGCAGCTGGTGTTTGACGGCTTCATCGGTCGCACGGGGGCCGATCTCGGTGCAGCGGGTGCGGAAGGCGCTCGCGGAGTAAGACACCCCACCGGTTCTCGGCGGGGCGCTTGCTTGGTTGTTGTTGGCGAGCCCGCGGAGCAGGTGTGGCGTTCAGCGAATGTGCCGCGAATGGCACGCAGCCCAGCGCGGGCCGCTCAGCCGCTGAGCTCGTGCGCGGGGCGCAACAGCACGCTCAGCAGGGTGACAAGAACGGTGACGACCGCGAGCGACACGAAGCCGGCGAGCGCCGCGACCCCCAGTTCGGTCACGAGTGAACCGAGACCTCCGCCCCGCGCGCGCAACGCGACGATCGTGGCAACCAGCGCAAGCGTGAGAGCAACGATGACCCCGCCGGCTGGGAAGGTTCGCTGGCTGACCCGATTCGACAGCCCGGCGAGCACGCCCAGAACGGGCAACGCCAGCCCCACGTTGGTCACCGACGGCGTCGACGCCGAAGCGAGCAAGACGGCGACGAGAAGGGGTGCCGCAAGCGCCGTCGCGGCGGCAACGAGGTGCCCGGAGCTCGTGGAGGCCGCGTGACGCTGCCGCGGCGCGCGCCACGCCGCCCGCAGCACGATGGCGGCGAGCCCCACGAGCCCCCACGGAGACACTGCGCGCGCCGCCTTCTTTACCGACCCACTCATGCGAGCGAGTCTGCCACCCGACCCTTTGACGCATGCGCGGCATCCTCAGACGCCAGTGGGCGCGAGCCCGTCCCCGGAACCCGCGCCCACAGCATCCCCCACCCCTAGAGCAGGAACAGCGACAGCACCCACACCGCGGCGAAACCCGCGACGCCCTGCACCGCGGTCGCCGGGGTCAGCGTGCGGTACGCGGTCGCAACCGGGATGCGGCTCAGCTGCGACACGACCCAGAAGAAGCTGTCGTTCGCGTGCGACACGACCATGGCTCCCGCGCCGGTCGCGAGCACGGCGAGCACGGCACCGATCGGGCTGTCGAGGCCGAGTGAACCGAGCAGCGGGAAGAGCAGCGTCGACGTCGTCACCAGCGCCACCGTCGACGAACCCTGCGCCGACTTGAGCGCTGCCGACACGAGGAACGGCACCGCGATGCCGAGGCCGAGGCTCGCGAGCGTCTCGCCCAGCACGTCGTCGAGCGTCGACGCGGCGAGCACCGCCCCGAAGCTCGCGCCCGCCGCCGTGATCAGCAGAATGGGCGCCGAGACGCGAATACCCTCCGCGACGCGGTCGCTGAACGAGTCGTTGTCGCGGCGCGCACCCCCGAGCGTGAGAGCCGCGACGATCAGACCGATCGCCAACGCGACGGCGGGCGCACCGAGCAGACGGAAGGCGATGGTCAGCGGCGACTCCTCGCCGAACGGCGCCGTTGGCAGCGCCGCCACCGAGCCCAGGCAGATGAGGATGATCGGCACGAGGATCGGCAGGAACGACACGAACGCGCTCGGCAGCTTTCCGTAGCTCGCGCGCAGCTCCTCCCACGAGTCGTTCGCGGCGATCGCGTCCTCCGACTCTTCGGGCAGCAGGGGGATATCCGACTTCCGGTAGAGCTGCGCGAACGCGAGCCCCGCCGCGGCCGACACCGCCGCGACGACAAGGCCCAGGCCGATGATCAGGCCGAGCTGGTCGAGCACCTCGTAGTTGCCCGCGGCGGCGATCGGGCCAGGCGTCGGCGGCACGAACACGTGGGTTGAGTACAGGCCCGTCATGAGCGCGATCGTCATGACGATCGGGTTCGCGGCGGTGCGCACCGTGACCGCCTTCTTCAGCGAGTTGAGAATCACGAAGCCCGAATCACAGAACACCGGGATCGACACGATGTAGCCGATGATCGTCATCGTGAGGCCCGGGAACCTCTTGCCGAGCACCCGCAAGATGGCCTCGGCCATCGCGATCGCGGCGCCCGTGCGCTCGAGAATCACACCGATGATCGTGCCGAACACGATCACTATGCCGATGTTGCCGAGGGTGCGCCCGAAGGCCTCGGTGATGGTCGGCACGATGTCAAGCGGCGCCAACCGCAGCGCAAACGCGCCCACGAACGCTGCGCCGAGCAACGCGAGGAACGGGTGCAATCGGAATCGGGCCGTCGCGACGACGATCGCCGCGACAAGCACCACCAAGATGATGACGTCGATCATGAACCTTCTCCTTTGATGGTTCCTGCAGTGGTCGGCCCCGCGGACGCGGGGTCGGAGGAAGACACGGGCTCAGCGCTCGAGAGCGAACGCCGACCCACCGTGACTCCGAGGTCAATGAGGCTCGCAACGCGGTGCGCGGCCGCCTCAACGAGAGCGCCGGCGCGGGCCTCGAGCTCGCGCAGCTCGGCCGCGCCATCAGCGATCGGTACGGCTGCGGCGATACCGGCTGAGCGCAGCTCGTCGGCGCTCAACGCGACGCGACCGGCAATGACGACAACGGGAATACCGGCCGCGCGAGCGATCGCAGCGATCGCGCCGGGAGCCTTCCCGCGCAGCGACTGCGCATCCAGAGCCCCCTCCCCCGTGATCACGACATCGGATGCGCGAATCGCCTCCTCGAGGCCGATCGCGTCCGCGACCAGGTCGATGCCCGGCTCGAGCTGCGCCGACATGACGGCGTGCAGCAGCGCGGGAATGCCCCCGGCCGCGCCGCCGCCTGCGACGGTGCGCATGTCGACGCCGGTGCGCGCCTGCACGACCGTCGCCAGTCGGTCGAGACCGGCGTCGAGCGCGGCGATGTCGTCAGCGTTCGCCCCCTTCTGCGGGCCGAACACGGCCGCCGCGCCGTCGTCACCGACGAGCGGGTTCGTCACATCGCACGCAATGCGCCAGCGCACGGCGAGCGCACGGCGGTCAAGCGCGCTGAGGTCGACCGCGTCGAGTGTGGCGAGCGCGCCGCCACCCGAGGCGATCTCGCGACCCTGCGCATCCACGAATCGGGCGCCGAGCGCGCGCAGCAAGCCGACGCCGCCGTCGGTCGTGGCCGAGCCCCCCACCGTCACGAGCAGTTCGTGTGCCCCCGCGTCGAGTGCGGCGCGAACGAGCGCGCCCACACCGGCCGAATCGGCCTCGACGGCGCGCAACGGCTGGTCGGCGACGTGCGGAAGCCCGTTCGCTTCGGCCGCCTCGATGATGGCGCGGCCCGACGGCATCACCGCGATGCGCCCGAGCCGGGGCCGACCGAGGGCGTCGGTCGTCGGCACCTCGACGATGCGCGCCGTCGTGGCGGCGGCCAACACATCGAGGGTGCCCTCGCCGCCGTCAGCGACCGGAAGAAGGCGAATCTCGGCCGCGGAGCCCAGCGCAGCCGTGACGCCGGCGGCGATGTGCGCGGCCGCAGCGTCAGCGGTCAGGCTTCCCTTGAAAGAGTCGGGAGCGACCAGGACGCGGAGCGGCGATGCCGACGACGATGTGAGCACGTCACGAGCGTAGAAACGGATGCACCGCGCGTCACCGGCGATCTGCCCAATATTTTGCCGTTCGTGCGCCGAAATACTGGGCGATATGCACCCTTACGGCGAGGTGCGCGCCTCGGCCCGGTCGGCGAGCAGTGCCAGCGCGATCCGCGGAATCGCCCCCGTGTCGGTGATCGACCACCCCGCGCGGGCCTCGATGCGCTCGATGCGCGCGGCCATCGAGTTGCGGTGCAAGCCCAGCTGGGCGGCGGCCCGCGACACCGAACCGCTCGCGGCGACAACGGCGCGCAGCGTCTCGCGCTCCCGCGGCGTCAGGCGCCCCAGCGTGCGGTCGATCAGCTCGCGTCGTGCTGCTGACGGCATCGAGGCGACCACCGCCTCCGCCTCCAGCTCGGCGAGCCCGGCGCCCCCCGCCGGCACGAGAGCGGGAGCCGTCAGCAGCGCCCGAAGGCGACGCACCGCGTCGCTGAGCGCTGCGGCCGTGGGCAGCAGCCCCGAATCGAGGATGCTCGCCTCGGCTTCGCGCGCCCGCACCCGAAACGCGTCGACCCGCTCCTCGCTGGCGCCGCCAACGACCAGCCACAGTCCATCCAGGTCGACGACGGCGAGACCGACGCCCACGGCGCGCGCCGCGCGCAGCAGGCGCGCCGCCGCGGGAGGCGCCGTCGCCGGACCGTCCGCCGCGTCACCGAGGCCGCGCGGATCGACCGCAACCATGACCCGATACGGCGCGGCGAGCATCCCGCCCGCGGCCGCCGAACGAGCGGCCAGCTCGCCCTCGCCGAGCGATCCGGCGGCGAGACCCGCGATCAGATCACGGGCGATCGCGTCGCGGGCCGTGCGCGCATCCTGCTCAGACTCGGCGTCGAGGATGAGCCGCAGCGCCAACAGCAGCAGGGTCGCGACCTCGTCGACCTCGGCCGGGTCACCGGTCACCCCGACGACGCCGAGCACGGCACCGTCGACGATGAGCGGGGCGTTCACGCCGTCGCGCACGTCGTCGCGCGCCTCGTGCGGGTGCACGCGCACGGCGACCCGCTCGGCCGCGGCACGCGCCGCCGCCCAGTGGGTGCTGCCCACCCGATCTCGGTCGAGGGAGGCGATGATCACGCCCTCGGAATCCATCAGGTTGACGTTGTGCGCGACCGAGGCGGCCACCTGATCGACGAGGCGCTGCGCGAGCGCCGGGTTCAGGGCTCCGTCGGCACCGCTACCCGACGACACGGCGCCCGGCGATCCAGGTGGCCACGTTCCGCGTCTCGTGGATGCTGCCCGCCGGCCCCGCAAACGGGTCGCGGTCGGTCGCGGCGAGGTCTGC
>DASSWY010000062.1:0-2390 GCA_035704325.1 Microcella sp.
CCCCTAGATCACGCCGAGCGCGAGCATCGCGTCGGCCACCTGCGTGACGCCGGCGATGTTGGCGCCGGCGACGTAGTCGTCGGGCACGCCGTAGGCATCGGCGGTGTCGAGCACCCGATCGTGGATGCTGCGCATGATGTCGGCGAGCCGCTCCTCGGTGTGCTCGAAACTCCACGAGTCACGCGACGCGTTTTGCTGCATCTCGAGTGCGCTGGTCGCGACACCACCCGCGTTGACCGCCTTAGCGGGTGCGAAGAGCACACCACCGGCGCGCAGCACGGCGACGCCCTCCGGCGTCGTCGGCATGTTGGCGCCCTCCGCGACGATGCGCGTGCCGTTCGTGACGAGCGCGGCCGCACCCCGTTCATCCAGTTCGTTCTGGGTGGCGCAGGGAAGCGCAATGTCGCACGGCACGTCCCAGATCTGACCGCCCGTGATGTGCCGCACCGCGCCGCCTTTTTCGTCGGCGTAGTCGGAGACGCGGCCGCGGCGGCGCTCCTTGATGTCGATGAGCAGCTCGAGGTCGATGCCCTGCTGGTCGACGACGTAGCCGCCCGAGTCTGAGCAGGCGACGACGGTTGCGCCCAACTGGTGCGCCTTATCGATCGCGTAGCGGGCGACGTTGCCCGAGCCCGAGACGACGAGTCGCTTACCCTCAAGCGTTTCGCCGTGACGCTGCAGCATCTCGTCGACAAAGAACACGGTGCCGTAGCCGGTCGCCTCGGTGCGCACGAGCGAGCCGCCCCAGCCGACGCCCTTGCCGGTGAGCACGCCCGACTCGTAGCGATTCGTGAGCCGCTTGTACTGGCCGAACAGGTAGCCGAGCTCGCGGCCGCCGACGCCGATGTCGCCCGCCGGAACGTCGGTGTACTCACCAATGTGGCGCGACAGCTCGGTCATGTACGACTGGCAGAAGCGCATGATTTCGGCGTCGCTCTTGCCTTTCGGGTCGAAGTCGGCACCGCCCTTGCCCCCGCCGATCGGCATGCCGGTCAGCGCGTTCTTGAAGGTCTGCTCGAACCCGAGAAACTTGATGATGCCGAGGTTTACTGACGGGTGAAAACGCAGGCCACCCTTGAACGGGCCGAGCGTCGAGTTGAACTGCACGCGAAACCCGCGGTTCAGGCGCACGCGCCCCGCGTCGTCGACCCACGGCACCCGGAAGATCAGCTGTCGCTCGGGCTCGACGAGCCGCTGCATGATCGAGGCCTCCGCATACTCCGGATGCTTCTTCACGACGGGCGCGAGGCTTTCGAACACCTCAACAACGGCCTGGTGAAATTCGGGCTCGCCCGGGTTTCGGGCGATGACCTCGTCGACGACGGGAACGAGGGCAGGGTCAAGCGCGGCCATAGATATCTCCGGGTGATCGGGGCGTGCGCCGGCGGGCGCAGAATAAACGTATGACCCGCCGCGGCTTTCTCCTATTCGCCTCCTTGGGAATCATCTGGGGAATCCCGTATCTGTTCATCAAGATCGCGGTGGCCGAGCTGAGCCCCGAGTTCTTGGTGCTCGCCCGCACCGTCATCGCGGCCGCCCTGCTGCTGCCGATCGCGGCCCGGCACCGCGCCATCGCACCCGTGCTGCGACGCTGGAAGCCGCTGCTCGCCTTCGCGCTGTTCGAGATCGTGCTCGCCTGGTATTTCATCAACGCCGCCGAGCAGACACTGTCGAGTTCGACGGTGGGCCTGCTGCTCGCGACGATTCCGCTCGTCGCCATGGTCGTCGCCTTTGTCGGCGGGCGTCGTGACCGCCTGACCGGCGTGAACCTCGTCGGGGTCGTGTTCGGCATGGCGGGCGTTGCGGCAATCGTCGGCTTTGACGTCGGTGACGGCGAGCTGGGCGCGGTTGCGCAACTGGCCGTCGCCATCGTGGGCTACGCGATCGGGCCCGCGATCCTCGCGCGCTCCCTGCACGACCTGCCCGGCGTCGGCGTCATCGCCTGCGCGCTCGGCATCAGCGCCGTCGCGTATGTGCCGATCGTGGCACTGACCGGCGGCTGGCCGACCGCCGTGCCCTCGACGATGACGATCGTCTCGGTCATCGTGCTCGCGGTGCTCTGCAGCGCCGTCGCGTTCCTGCTGATGTTCGCGCTCGTGGCCGAGGTTGGCCCGATCCGTATGTCGGCCATCACCTACGTGAACCCGGCGGTGGCGGTCATCGCGGGAGCGCTTTTTCTCAACGAACCGATCAGCGCGTGGACGGTGGTCGGCTTCGCGGCGATCCTCGTGGGCTCGGCGCTCGTGACGCGGCCCGACCCGGCGAAGGCCGCGGCCGCTCCCGAGGCCGAAATAACGGAGGCACCCGACAGCGCAACGGACGCTGGCGATGACCACGAGCATCCGACCCTGAGCGAAGCCCTCGACGAGCCGATTCCGCCCACGGAGCCG
>DASSWY010000064.1:0-2356 GCA_035704325.1 Microcella sp.
TCAAGCGCCGCGAGCGTCTCCTCGATCGGCGTGAGCGGGTCGGGGGTGTGCAGCTGGTAGAGGTCGATCCAGTCGGTCTTCAGGCGCGTGAGGCTCTGTTCGACCGCGAGGCGCACGTAGCGGCGCGAACCGCGCGCCCCCCAGTGCGGAATTGGGCTCTCGTAGTCGGTGTGTCCGAACTTGGTCGCCAGCACGATCTCGTCGCGACGGCCGGCGAGGGCGAGTCCCATCATTTCTTCGCTGCGCCCGTACGCGTAGCCGTAGATGTCGGCGGTGTCGAACAGGGTGATGCCGTGATCAATCGCGGCGTGCATGACGCGGGCCGCACCCGCCTGCTCTTCCGTCGCCGTGCCGGGCCGGCCGAAGTTGTTGCAGCCGAGTCCGACGCTCGAGACGCGAAGGCCAGAGTCACCGAGAGATCGATAGGTCATGTCCGTCATGCCTCCTATCCTCCCAGCAGCGGGGACATCGTGATGCGTCCCCCGATGGCGTAAGGATGCGCGTGGCCGTCGGAGCGGCCGGGTAGCGTTCCCGACATGCCCGCCTCCCCCGCATTCCCCACCACTGCCGCTGCCGCTGCCCCCACCTCGCCATCCACCCGTGTCGGCCCCGACGGCCGCGCCCGCTGCGCCTGGGTCGGCGACGTCGATGACCTCCGCGCGTACCACGACGACGAGTGGGGCCACCCCGTACGCGGCGACGAGGCGCTTTTCGAACGCATCGCACTCGAGGGCTTCCAATCGGGGCTCTCGTGGCTCACGATCTTGCGCCGGCGCGAGCAATTTCGAGCGGCGTTCGCGCAGTTCGTTCCAGCGGCGGTCGCCGCGTTCACCGAGGCCGACGTCCAGCGCCTCCTCGACGACGCCGGCATCATCCGCAATCGCCGCAAGATCGAGGCCACCATTGCCAACGCCCGAGCACTCGTGTCATGGCAGGCTGAGCACCCGCACGGCCTCGATGCTTTGATCTGGTCCTTTGCGCCCGAGCCGTCCGCGCGGCGGCGACCCGTGACCCTCGCCGATGTGCCCACCGCAACCGACGCATCGCGCGCGCTCGCGGTCGCCCTGCGCGAGCGCGGCTTTCGCTTCGTCGGCCCGACCACGATGTACGCGCTCATGCAGGCAACGGGCGTCGTCGACGACCACGTCGCCGGGTGCTGGCGCGCCGCCTAAAGCTGCGGCACGACGAGTTGCAGCTCGGTGTCGCTGACACGGCGCAGATCCCAGCCCAGCTCGCGAGCATGCGCACACAGTGCGTCGATCGACGCGGGAATCTCGCCTGATTCGAGCAGATCCCGCACGAACACGCCTTTCCCGCGCTTGTTGAAGTGGTTCAACGCCCGGACGGTTCCGTCGTCGTTCTGGGCGACAACGGCCACTGACACCGCCTCACGCCCGAGCGCCTCCGTCGGCAGCGGGCCGAGCGCCGAATAGCTTGCCGACCGCAGGTCGACGAGCGACTCTCCCGTGCGCCCGAGAGCAGCAGTGGAGGGCGTGGCCCACAGCGCCTTCAGCCGCACGCCGGGCAGCCTCGAGTCGGCCGAGAGCCGATACGCCGGAATGTCGTCGAGGGCACCGATCGGGCCGAACAGAGCCGACTGCACGAGCAGTGAGCGCCCGGCACGGGCGCGTGCGCCCGCACTCAGCGTGGCGGCGTCCAGCGCGTCGTACAGCACCCCCGTATACCGGTCGATCGCGGGCATCACGGGTGACGTGGCGAGAACCCGGTTCCGAGCAATCTCAATGGGTGCCTGCCGGTGGCCGACTTTGAGAGCGCGAGCAATGGCCTCATCGTCGCGACCTGCGACGAGCTCGGCCAGCGCCTCGCGGACGCGGGCGCGCGCATCCGCCAATTCGGGGAACCGGTACGTCGCGGTGGCTCCACGGCTGGCTCCCCCGTCGCGCTTCGTCTCGGACGGGGGCAGAAGCAGCAGTGTCATGAGCGCAAAAACGTCACAGCAGTATCGACGAGGGTGGGGAGGGGCTCGATTGTGTCGAGCACCAGCCGCGGACGCTGTTCGGCGAGCCCCGACCACGGCGCGTACTCGTCGAGGGACTGTTCGACGGCGTACCAGCTCGGCTCCGCGATGTGCGCGAGGTCGCGCCGTCGCTGCTCGAGCCGCGCACGGTGAACGTGGCGATCGCTGCACACGACCTCGATGAAGCGCACCTCCACCCCGTACCGGTCGGCGAGCAGAATCCATTGCTCGCGCGCGGGCTGCACCGCGTTGACGGCGTCCACGATCAGGCTCTGCCGTGACCGCAACACCGCCTCCGCGATGCGCTCGGCGACGAGGTAGGCCGCGAGGCCGGTCGGTTGGCCGGCATCAATACCCGCCGACAGAATCGCCGATTCG
>DASSWY010000275.1:0-3594 GCA_035704325.1 Microcella sp.
CGCCGACGCTCGACCATGACCCCACCTGACCGGGCCGCGTCGCGAGCCGCATGACGCCGCGCGAGCGCCAGATCACGCCCGCGTGTTCCGGCGTCAGGCAGCGGGCGATGACGGTCGCGAGCCGGCCAGGGTGAAAGGGCCGCGGGTCGCGAAAGACGACCACCTCGACCCCGTCGGCGTGCCGAAGCGTTCTGCCGTCTAGCGCGAGCATCCAGCCCTGCTCGGTCGCCAGGTCGTCGACCGGCGGGCGGATCAGCCGCCGGAATCGGTCAGGCTCGATCGAGCGGGGGCGGTCAGCGAGCAGGATGGGCGCGCGGGGGTTCAGGGCATTCGCCAGGTCAGCCGCGCGGGCGGGGGCCCGACCGGTCACGATGACGGCCGTCGCGTACTCGATGCGGGTGGCGACCCGCTGCAGCGATGTTCCGTCACCGTGATCGCGATGGGGGTGAAGGATGCGTCGCACCTCGCGATCGCTCACGACCGCCACGACATCGCGCAGGTGCATGGGCAGCGCCGCCGAGTCGCGGGCGGCGAGCGCGCTGTGCAACGCCAAACCGACGTCGGCCGGCTCGAGCGCGTCGTCAATGCCCAGCGCGATGGCCTCGCCGGGGTGAGCGCGCGCAACATCGTCGAGGCGGGCCACGAGCGCGTCGATATCGACATCGGCCCCGTCGCGGGTGCGGCACTCTCCGTAGCGGCCTGCGACGAGGGTGGCCGCCTCCACGCGCGCTTCTCGGTCGGGGCCGGTGACGATGCTCACCATTGCGGGCGCGACCGGGGTCATGGCTCTCCTCTGTGCTACGTTATTGATAACGGTTATCACTATAGCGAGGAGCTGCCGTGAAAGTTCGCAACAGCATCGCGAGCATGAAGAAGATGCCGGGCTCGCAGGTGGTGCGCCGGCGCGGACGCGTGTTCGTGATCAACAAGCAGAACCCGCGCTTCAAGGCTCGCCAGGGCTAGAGACGGCTTCTAGGCTCGTCGTGTGAGCCATGCCCCGCGCGAGCCCGACGTCGACGAACGCTTCGCCGGGCCTCACCTCGACCCGGCCCGCTGGATCGACCACTACCTGCCGCACTGGTCGACGCCCGAGCGCACGCGCGCGCGGTACGAGGTGGGGCCGCGCGGACTCACCCTGCGCATCGACCCTGATCAGCCGGCGTTCTCGCCCGAATACGACGGCGAGTTGCGGGTGTCGAACCTGCAAAGCGGCGCGCGTTCGGGCCCCGTGGGCAGCACCGACGGGCAGCACCGCTTCCGTGACGGGCTCGTCGTGCGCACCCCGCAGCCGGCGCAACGCCTGTGGCTACTCGGGCCCGGAGTGCTCGAGGCGCGCATCGAACCGTGCCCGCATCCCCGTGCGCTGACCGCGCTGTGGCTCATTGGTTTCGAAGACACACCCGAGGCCAGCGGCGAGCTCTGCGTCGTCGAGTTGTTTGGCGACCGTCTGACGGGCGCACGCGCCGCGATTGGCACGGGCGTGCATCCATTTGGCGACCCGTCGCTCGTCGACGACCACCGCATGGTTCCCCTCGACAGTGATCTGCGAGCGCCCCACGACTACCGCGCCGAATGGGGGTCGTGGGGGTGGCGGGTCAGCGTCGACGGCACCGTTGTCGCCGCGGGCGAGCAGGCGCCCGCCTACCCGCTGCAGCTCATGCTGAACCTGTACCTGCTGCCCGACGCCTCAGGCACCGTCCCCATGCCGAGCACCGAGCCGCTCACGGCGCGCGTCGAATACCTGCGGTACTGGGCGGCCAACGCCTAGGCGCGAAACGCGACCGGAGCATCCGTGTACTGCTCCCACACCTCGCGCACGGCCGGCGGGATGCGCGTGGGCGCGCCCGTCGCCGCGTCGACCAGTACCAGCGTGGTCGCCGCCACCGCGTACGGCGTGCGGGCGTCGGCACCCGCGTCGTCCGTCGGCGCATCGCCCGACCGCGGGGGCAGCACCTCGTAGTGCACCTCGAGGCTCGCGCCGCCCATGCGGCCGATCCACAGGGACACCTCGAGCGGGTCACGCAGGTGCGGAATCTCGCGCCGATACTCGACGCGCTGGGCCGCGATCACGGTGTGCTGCGGGGCGTTCGGGCCCGACTCGAGTACGGCGGTCGGGTGCTCGGCGCCCGGCCCCGCCCAGAACGCACTGATGCGCGCCTCCTCGAGCAGGGTCAGCAGGGCGGCGTTGTTGACGTGACCGTACGCGTCGAGGTCACTCCAGCGCACGGGAACCGCGACACTGACCCGGCTCACGCGGCGACCGCCGCTCGGGCAGCCTCGATGAGGGGGGTACGGTCGGCGGGAATCATGGCGTTGCTGTCAAGGGTCGCCACAATGCGATCGGCGGCGGCACGCAACGACCGACGGCGTTCGATGCCGTCGACGCGGGCGGCGAGGCGGGTGAGCAGCTCGATGAGCCGTTGCGTCACCAGCGGACTGTCGGCAGCGCACACCCTGATGGTGTCAACGGCGTCGACGATCGTCTCGCTCCACGGGCGCCCGAGCACCCGCACGCGCGCGACCCCGTCATCGTCGAGGGCGACGGTTGGCGGATCAGGGCGATCCGCGGTCGCCGCGAAGGAGGCCAGCAACGCATCAATCGCCACGATGGCCGTGTGCGGATCGTTGACCCCGGTTGAGAGGGCGCGCACGGCGATGTCGGTGAGCTGCCGTGCGAGGTATTCGACGTCTTGGTACGGCGTGCGCTCGTCGCCGAGCGAAATCGCGCGCACGATAGCCCCGTCACAATCGTCCGGCGCGTCAGCCGCGACCGCGGCGAGCGGGTCGCCAGCGACGACAAAAGTGCCGGGGCGGACGCGTAGATCAACGCAGACGCCGTGCCGTCGTGCCGCGTCGACGAGGTCATCGAGCCCAACGTCGGCGACGTAGCCGTCGCACACCGCTCGCACCTGCCGCTGGCGCGTGGGCGCCTGCCACCGGTCGTCACTGGTGAGACGCGCGGCACCCTCGAGCGGATATGCCTCGTCGAGCCGATCGCGCAGCTCTCGGCGCACGGATGCCGCGAGCGTCGAGATCTGGATCCCTGTCGAGATGTGGTGAATGAAGTAGACGAGCAGGGCGATGCAGACGACGGTCGCCGCGATCGCGACCATGACCGACACACTCGGCACGAACTCGCCAGGGCCCGCGCGCACGTGACGCAGCACGAGCAGCGCGTACAGGGCCGTCGCAACGAGCATCGCCAAGACGATGCGATTACCCGAGTCGGCCATGACGCTGCGCACGATGCGCGGGCCGTAGGCCGACGCGGTGAGCGTGAGCACGGCGATCGTGATCGAAAACATCGTTGACGCGGCGGCCAGCGTCGCCGTGGCGATGGCGCTGAGGAGCGCCCGCGAGCCCTCGGGGCCAATGTCGGTCACGATGCCGCCCGACAGGCTCGCGACGCGATCGAGCGCCACGAGCCCCTCGGCCGCTGCGATCGCGATCAGCAGCGCCAGCGCCGGAATCGACCAGAACGAGTCACGGATGCGGGCCCCGATGAAGGCGACGCGGTTCACGGCGATCGCCGCCCTAGTCGCGCGTCAGTTTGCGGTAGGTCACGCGGTGCGGCTTCGCAGCGTCGGGGCCGAG
>DASSWY010000155.1:0-2292 GCA_035704325.1 Microcella sp.
TATTGCCTGTACGTGCCCGAGGCTGCTGCGCGGGCGGCGCTCGCCGAGGGCCGGCGTCTGCCACTCGCCGTGATCGTGCACGGCACCGACCGGGCGGTCGAGCTGTATCGCGAGACGTTCATCCCGTTCGCCGACGCAGTCGGCTGCGTGCTGCTGCTGCCCCTGTTTCCCGCAGGAATCGGCGAACCGGGTGAGCTGCACGGCTACAAGTACCTCGTCGCGGGCGACGTGCACTACGACCGCGTGCTGCTCGACATGGTTGACGAGGTGGCTGAGCAGGTTCCGGTGGATGCCGAGAGGTTTCTGCTCACCGGCTTCTCGGGCGGGGGCCACTTCACGCACCGCTTCCTCTACGCGCACCCCGAGCGAGTGCGGGCAGCCGCGATCGGTGCCCCCGGCATCGTCACCCTGCTCGACGCCGGGCTGTCGTGGCCTGCCGGAATCGGGGGAGCTGAGGCCGTTCTCGGCCACGCGATTGACCCCACAGCGGTCGCGCGCGTTCCGATACAGCTCGCGATTGGCGGCGACGACGTCGAGACGTGGGAGATCGGCGCGACCGCGGCCGACCCCTTCTACATCGCGGGCGTCAACGATGAGGAAGTCACCCGGCAAGCGCGGGCGCATGCCCTCGTCGACAGTCTGCGCGCGGCCGGGGCGTCCGTCCAGCACGATGTCGTGCCGGGTGCCGCTCACGATGCTGTCCTAGTGTTTCCCGTGGTGCGCGACTACTTCGCGCGCCTGCTCGGAGTCGAGTCGCCCACCACGGCCGACGCCCGTCCGGGCGGTGATACGTGACGAGAGGCATGAGCATGACCCCGCGCAGTTCGGCACCGCAGAGCGTCTCCGAGGCGCTGCGGGCCGCTGAGGCGAGCCTGTCACCGGCCGAGCTGCGGGTCGCTCGCTACCTCGTCGGCCACCCCGAAGAGGTCGTCTTCCGCAGCGCCGTGCAGCTCGCGCAGGCGACCGAGACGAGTGACGCCACCGTGATCCGCACGGCCAAGGTGTTGGGTTTCAGCGGCCTGCCCGAACTGAAGCACGTCATCGGTGCCGAGCTGATGATGACCACCCCCGCCGCCCGCCGCCTCGCCTCGAAGCTCTCGGTGGTGCGCGAAAGCGACGAGCAGGCCCTCGTCGACACCGTGATTCAGGAGGCGACCGAGCGGCTCAGCGAGCTGCGTCGCCTCGTCGACGGCGACGAGTTCCGCAGGGCGGTGGATGCTCTGGCTGGCTGCCAGCGCGCCGTCACCTTCGGCGTCGGCCTGTCGGCGACCTCGGCCCGCTACCTCGCCACGCGACTCGTGCGCATTGGCGTTGCCGCCCGCCACGCCGACGCGATGGGCTTCGCGCTCGCCGACCACCTGGTCGCGCTGGCCGACGGCGAGGCACTCGTTCTTATCGCCCCCGGCCGCCCCACCGTCGAGGTCGACACGCTCGTTGATGAGGCCGACGCGCGCGGGCTGCCGGTCGTGCTCATCACCGACGGTCTGGCCAGCCAGTACGCCGGCCGCGTGACCGCAGTGTTGCGGGCGCCGCTGTCTGACAGCGGGTTGACGGGCGAAACCCTCACCGCGACGCTCGTGTGTGACGCCCTCACCCTGGCACTCGCCACCCGGCACGAGCAGCGCGCCACCCGCACGGCAAAGGCACTGACGCGACTGCGCGCCAAGTTGATCAAGACGCTGCGGTCGCGATGAGCGCGACGCGTCATTCCGGCGTCCGGCGCCGCGCATCCGCCGCGGTGATCGCGGCGTTCACTGCCGCGAGTGTGGCCGCGTGCGCGGCGATCCCGCCCGAGCCGCAGGCGACGGCCACGCCGCCCGAGGGCGACGGCCCCATCGTCGCGTTCTACGGCGACTCCTACACGCTCGGCACCGGGGCGTCGAGTGCCGACGCCCGCTGGTCGACCATCATCAGCGCCGACCGCGGCTGGCGCGAAGTAAACCCCAGCGTCAACGGGCTGGGCTTCATCAACAACCGTTCCGTCTTCGGCGACGGCGACCTGCCGTCGATCATCATCGACGCCGCGCCCGACGTCGTGATCGTCACGATGGGCCTCAACGACAACTTCGCCTACGAGCGCCGACCCGACGAGCGCGACCGCATCCGCGAACAGATCGGCGTAGACCTGAACCGCCTGCGCGACGGGCTGCCCGACGCCCGCATCGTCGTCGTCGAGCCGTTCTGGTACACCGATGAGCGGCCCGAGAGCGTGCAGATCATCATCGACTGGGTGCGCGAGGGCGCCGAGGCGATCGGGGCCGACTACATCGCCGGAGCCTCCCGCTACATCGA
>DASSWY010000186.1:0-3202 GCA_035704325.1 Microcella sp.
AGCAACTGGTTGGGGTCGGCCTGCGGCAGCGTCTCGCCGAGCACGTCGTCGACGATTTCGGCGAGGTTCGCGGTGCGCGTGCCCGGGGCGCGCAGCCACGCGGCGAGCTTCGCGTCCCATACGAGGCCGGCCACGTGCATCCCGTCACGGTCGAGCACCGCCGTGAGCTGCTTCGCGTCGGCGACGACCTTGGGGCTGTCGCCCGCGAGCCACTCTTCGAGCGCGGCGTAGTCAGGGCGGTGAGCAGCCCAGTTCACCTGAACGGTCTCGCTCGCGGTGGCGAGCCCGATCGCCCGCAGCGCCTCGGCGTCTGACTCGACGACGACGGCGACCTCGCCGGTTCCGTTGGCCGTCAGCCACGCCGCGAGTTCTTCGTCGACGAGGGTGCGCACGGCGGGGGCCGCGTCGCGGGCGGCGGCCGCCGGGTCGGCGGCGTCGCCCATGTCGGCGCCCTCGGCGGCGGCGATCTTCAACACGCGCTCGGTGAGGGTGCGGAACTGCAGGCGCTCGAACACGCTCTTGACGGCCGGAACGTCCATCGGCTTGCGCTCGAGGTCGGCGGGCCCGACCGGCAGCTCGACGTCGGTGACCAGGCGATTGAGACGACGGTTGCGCTCGGCCCGGTCGCGCTGCTCACGGAGGTTGTTGCCGACGACACCCGTGATCTCGTCGGCGTGTTCGAGCAAGGCCTCGAGCGAGCCGTACTGCGTGATCCACTTCACAGCGGTCTTCTCGCCCACCTTGTCGACGCCCGGCAGGTTGTCGCTCGTCTCGCCGACCAGAGCCGCGATCTCGGGGTACTGCTCGGGGTTGATGCCGTAGCGCTCGCGCACCGCGTCGGGGTCGTACCGCTTCAGTTCACTGACGCCGCGGGCGTTCGGG
Source organism: Microcella sp. (assembly GCA_035704325.1). Classification (GTDB taxonomy): domain Bacteria; phylum Actinomycetota; class Actinomycetes; order Actinomycetales; family Microbacteriaceae; genus Microcella. The sequence goes on from DASSWY010000186.1 coordinate 883, forward strand.
TAGAGCAGGGTGACCCGATCGTTGACGAGCTGGATCGTGTCGCGATCGCCGGAGACGACGAGCACGTCGAAGCCCTGCTCAGCGCCCTGATACGCGAGGGTGGCGAGGATATCGTCGGCCTCGAAGTCTTCTTTCGTGATGGTCGTGACGCTCATCGCCGCGAGAGCCTCTTGCAGGAGCGGCACCTGGCCGACGAACTCGGGCGGCGTTTCGCCGCGGGTGCCCTTGTACTCGGGGTACTCGCGAGTGCGGAACGAGTGGCGCGAGATGTCGAACGCGACCGCCACGTGTGTCGGTTTCTCTTTCGCGAGCAGCCCCAAGAACATCGAGATGAAGCCGTGGATGGCGTTCGTGTGCTGCCCGTCGCGGGTGACGAAACTGTCGACGGGGAGGGCGTAAAAGGCCCGAAACGCCAGCGAGTGGCCGTCAACAATGAGCAGAGTAGGCTTTGCGGAATCCGTCACGACCGCCAGCCTAACGGCGTGCGCTGACGCGACTCCCCCGCCGCCGACGCCCGCCAGGAGAACCCGTGACGCGCATCCCCGACGACCTCGATCCGGAGCTCGTGGCCCGCCTCGTTGAATCGGGCGGTGGGGCGCTCACCCAGAAGATGGGCATCGAGTTTCTCGAACTCTCGGCCGAGAAATCTGTCGCGACCATGCCCGTCGAGGGCAACACGCAGGTCATCGGCCTGCTGCACGGGGGCGCGCACGTCGTGCTCGGCGAGAGCCTCGGCTCGATCTCGTCGGCGATTCACGCGGGGCCCGGCCGCTACGCCGTCGGCATCGAGATCAACGCGACCCACTCGCGCTCGGTCACGAGCGGCGTTGTCACGGGCACCTGCACGGCGCTCGTGCTCGGACGCACGCTTGCGACGCACGAGATTGTCATTCGCGACGAGGAGGGCCGGAGGCTCTCGACCGTGCGTATGACCAACATGCTGCGCGATCGTTAGGCGCGCGGCGAAGGGCTACTCGTCGCCGCTCTTGGCGTCTTTCTTCGGCGCGAGCTGGTCGATGATCGCCTGGGCGACGGCCTGCATGGTGGTGCGGCGGTCCATCGACGCCTTCTGAATCCAGCGGAACGCCTCGGGCTCGGTAAGACCCATACGCTCGTTCAGCAGGCCCTTGGCGCGGTCGACGAGCTTGCGCGTCTCGAAGCGTTCGGCCATGTCGGCGATCTCAGCCTCGAGGGTCAGGATCTGCTGGTAGCGGCTGAGAGCGATCTCGATCGCGGGCAGCAGGTCGTTTTGCGTGAACGGCTTCACGACGTAGGCGAGAGCGCCGGCCTCGCTGGCCTGCTCGACCAGCTCTTTCTGGCTGAAGGCGGTCAGCAGCACGACGGGGGCGATGTGGTTCTCGCTGAGACGCTTCGCCGCCGCGATGCCGTCCAGCTTCGGCATGCGCACGTCCATGACCACGACGTCGGGGCGTAGCTCGGTGGCGACCTCGACGGCCGCCTCACCGTCACCCACATCGGCGACAACGTCGTAACCGTTGTCTCGCAGGATTTCGACGATGTCCATACGGATCAGCGACTCGTCTTCTGCGACGACGACACGACGGGGGGCGGCGTTAGTCTGCTCCTGCTCACTCACGACGGAAAGCCTACGGTATGGTCATCCCGCGGGGTTCGACGACGAGCCCGCAAGCCGGCTTGGCGGAATGGTAGACGCGACGCACTCAAAATGCGTTGTCCGAAAGGGCGTGTGGGTTCGAGTCCCACAGCCGGTACTCACAACACCCCCTAGGGGTGAGAATCAGCTGCTTGGCTCGTCCGTGCTTCGGCCAAACACGCCGTGCGCGAGCAACGCCACCCCCGCCATGAGGACGAGATAAGCGCCAATCTGCGCCACCCACCCCAGGGCAGAGTCCATGGCGACAATGGGCCGAATCGCGTCGTTCTGGCGCAGCACGAGCCATGCCACGAAGACGCCGACGAGAACGGCTCCCCCGCCCACGGACACGATTCGGAGGGCGACGGCACGTCGCGAACGGATCGGAGCCATCCTCAAACCCTGTCGAGCGCTCAGCCACCGCGCCACGGGAGTGCACAGACGTAACGACACGGCCCCGAAGGCCCCTGATGGTGCTGGTCGGGGCCGTGTCGTGTTGCGGGATGCGCGCGGCGGCTACTCGACGCTCGCGCCCGCCAGCCACGCCGGCAGCTCGGTGCCGATCGTGTCGCCGACGGTGTGCACGCGAATGTCGTTCGTGCCTCCGGGGATTCCGGGAGGCGAACCCGAGATCACGACGACCTTGTCTCCCTTGACCGCGAGGTTGTTGCCGAGCAGCGCCTCATCGACCTGGCGGTACATCGC
>DASSWY010000192.1:0-2979 GCA_035704325.1 Microcella sp.
CCCGCTCATCGGCCACGTTCTCGCCACCGCCCAGGCGCTCGACCCGGCGCACATCGTCGCCGTCGTGCGGCACGAGCGCGAGCGCGTCGCCGCCGCGATCAGCGAGCTCGCCCCCGAGGCGCACATCGTCGACCAAGACGAGATTCCGGGCACCGGCCGTGCCGCCGAGGTCGCGCTCGACGCCCTGCCCGCGGGCTTCGACGGTGACGTGCTCATCGTCTCGGGCGACGTTCCGCTGCTCGACGCCGACACCCTCGCCGAGCTCGTCGCCGCCCACCGCGCGCGCAACGCCGCCGCGACCGTGCTGAGCGCACACCTCGACGACGCGACGGGGTACGGGCGCGTGATTCGCGCATCCGACGGGGCCCTTGATCGCATCGTCGAGCACAAAGACGCGAGCGACGATGAAAAGGCCGTCACCGAGATCAACTCGGGCACATACGTCGTGAACGCGGATGCGCTGCGCCGCTCGCTCACGCACGTCACCACCGATAACGCGCAGGCCGAGAAGTACCTCACCGACGTCATCGGCGTGCTGCGCGGCGAGGGCGCGACCGTCGCCGCGATCCCGGTTGCCGAGGCGTGGCTCGTCGGCGGTGTCAACGACCGCGTGCAGCTGCAGGAGTCCGCAGCCCGACTCAACGCCCTCATCGTGCGTGGCTGGCAAATGGCCGGCGTCACGATTCACCACCCGGCGACCACCTGGATCGAGCGAGGCGTCACACTCGAAGCCGACAGCGAGCTGCTGCCCAACGTGCAGCTGCGCGGCACGACCATCGTGCGCTCCGGCGCCGTGGTCGGCCCCGATTCCACCCTCACCGACGTCGAGGTCGGGGCGGATGCGAAGGTCGCGCGCACGGACGCGACCAGCGCGGTGATCGGAGCGCGCGCATCCGTCGGGCCGTTCTCGTACCTGCGACCCGGAACCGTCGTCGGGGAGGACGGGAAGATCGGCACCTTCGTCGAGACGAAGAACGCGGTGCTCGGCGCGGGTACGAAGGTGCCGCACCTGTCGTACATCGGCGACACCACCGTCGGCGAGGGCTCGAACATCGGCGCCGGCACCATCACCGCCAACTACGACGGCGTGAACAAGCACAAGACCGTCGTCGGCTCACACGTGCGCACCGGCTCGCACAACGTGTTCGTGGCCCCCGTTAGGATTGGCGACGGCGCGTACACGGGTGCGGGCACGGTTGTTCGGAAGGACGTTCCGGCGGGGGCGCTCGCCGTGACGGCCGGCTCGCAGCGGATCGTCGAACGGTGGGTTGCGGCCAACCGGCCGGGCACCGCGGCGGCCGACGCGGCGGCAGCGGCGCAGGCCTCGGCCGAGCAGAACGACAGCAACTAAGCCACCCGAGTAACGCACCAAGACCGGCGAGAAGTACCAATGCCGCAGCGGCGGCAGAAGGCGAGCACGACGTGGCCAGCATCAAAATCACCGGTCAGAAGAAGCTGGTCCTCGTGACGGGGCGCGCGCATCCGCAGCTCGCTCACGACATCGCGACCGCCCTCGAAACCGACGTCGTGCCGACCGACGCGCGCACCTTCGCGAACGGCGAGATCTACGCCCGCTACGACGAGAGCGTGCGCGGCTGCGACGCCTTCGTCATCCAGTCGCATGCGCAGCCCATCAACGAGGCGCTCATGGAGCAGCTCATCATGGTCGATGCGCTGAAGCGCGCCTCTGCCAAGCGCATCACGGTCGTCGCCCCCTTCTACCCGTACTCGCGGCAAGACAAGAAGGGTCGTGGGCGCGAGCCCATCTCGGCCCGCCTCGTCGCCGACCTGTTCAAGGCCGCCGGCGCCGACCGCATCATGAGCGTCGACCTGCACGCCGCCCAGATTCAGGGCTTCTTCGACGGGCCCGTCGACCACCTGTTCGCCATGCCGGTGCTGCTCGAGCACTTCCGCGAGCAGCTCGACGCGTCGACCCTCACGGTCGTCTCACCCGACATGGGCCGGGTGCGCGTCGCCGACATCTGGAGTGACAAGCTCGGCGCCCCGCTCGCCATCATCCACAAGCGCCGCGACCCGCTCGTGCCGAACCAGGTGTCGGTGCACGAGATCGTCGGTGACGTCGAGGGCCGCGTCTGCCTGCTCGTCGACGACATGATCGACACCGGCCGCACCATCGTGAAGGCCGCCGAGGCGCTGAAAAAGAACGGTGCGATTGGCGTCGTCGTCGCCGCGACGCACGCGATCTTCTCGCCGCCCGCCTTCGACATTCTGCAGAGCGAGTTCATCGACAGCGTCGTCGTCACCGACACGCTGCCGGTGCCCGAAGACAAGCGCTGGGATCGCCTGACCGTGCTGCCGATCGCTCCGCTCATCGCGCGGGCGATCCACGAGGTGTTCGACGACGGCTCGGTGACCTCGATGTTCGACGGCGCCGCGTAGTTCGGCCTGGCTCGCCGCGCCACAGACGGTTGCTCACAGGGCGTTATTGATAACGCTTCTCAATAGGCTACGGTGGGGGCAGCGCACTTCGCGCGTCCACCGAACTAGAGAGGATGCCGTCCCGTGACGGCACCACACCATGAGAAACACCAACAGCCGGAGCGTTCCGGCACTCATCACCGTCACCGCCATCACCGCCCTCGCCCTCGCCGCGTGTGCCTCGGCCGAGCCGGCGGCAGCCCCTGAGCCGTCAGCGGCGCCGGACGCTTCCGCCTCGGAGCCGCAGGAGGTCGCCGCTCCCGAGACTCGCCTCGCCGTCGCCTACGACGGCGGCGTGCTGATCCTCGACGCCGACAGCCTCGAGGTGATCAGCGAGCTGTCACTCGACGAGCCGGTGCGCCTGGCTGACGCCGGCGACGGCCGTCACGTCGCCCTCACCACCGAAACCGGCATCCGGATGCTCGATGCCGGCGTCTGGACGGACGGTCACGACGGCCACGCCCACAGCTACGCCGCCGAGCCGAGCCTCACCGACATCGAATTCGCGATGACGTCGCCCGGTCACGTCGTCGCGCATGG
>DASSWY010000233.1:0-4442 GCA_035704325.1 Microcella sp.
GCCGACTGTTAGCCGGCAACAGATCGGTCCACAGGCTGATGTGCGCCGCGCAGCCGCTCCGTAGCGTTGACCGCGTCACACACACGAAGGGAATCTCACGATGATTGAGGCACACGACCTCACCAAACGGTTCGGCAGCAAAACCGCCGTCGCCGGCATCGACTTCCGCGTCGAGCCCGGCCGCGTCACCGGCTTCCTCGGCCCGAACGGCGCCGGCAAGTCGACCACCATGCGCATGATCGCGGGTCTTGACCGGCCGACCGCTGGCAGCGTCACCGTCAACGGCCGCCCCTACCGCGAGCACAAGGCACCACTGCGCGAGGTGGGAATCCTGCTCGACGCGAAGGCCGTACACACGGGCCGCAGCGCCTACAAGCACCTGCTCGCCATGGCCGCAACGCACGGCATCGGCCGCAAGCGCGTGCGCGAGGTCATCGAGCTCGCCGGGCTCGAGTCGGTCGCGAACAAGCGCGTCGGCGGCTTCTCGCTCGGCATGGGCCAGCGACTCGGCATCGCCGCGGCGCTGCTCGGCGACCCCGCCACCGTGATCCTCGACGAGCCGGTCAACGGCCTCGACCCCGAGGGAGTGCGCTGGGTGCGCACCCTCGTGCGCGGCCTCGCCGCCGAGGGTCGCACGGTGCTGCTCTCGTCCCACCTCATGAGCGAGATGGCGCAGACCGCCGACCACCTGATCGGTCTCGGCCGCGGCCGCGTTGTCGCCGACGCGAGCGTCGACGAGGTCATCGCCCGCGCGTCGGGCACGTCGGTGCGCGTGCGTACCCCGAACCTTGCGGGCCTGAACCGCGCGATCGCGGGGCCCGACGTCAGCGTGAGCACGCTCGACGACGGCGCGGCGGTCGTCACCGGCCTCTCCAGCGAGCAGATCGGCGACGCTGCGGCGAGCGCCGGCATCGCGATTCACGAGCTGACGGCGCTCAGCAGCTCGCTCGAAGACGCCTATCTTTCCCTGACCGCCGACGAGGTCGAGTACCGTTCGACCTCTGTCGCCCCGACCCGCGAGGAGGTGGCGCGATGACCGCCGCAACCCTGACTCATCAACCGGCCGCCAGCATCCGATCGGATGCGCGACTGTCGTTCGCGCGAATCGTGCGCTCCGAGTGGATCAAGCTGACGAGCCTGCGCTCGACCGTCTGGTCGCTGGCGCTGATCGTCGTGCTCGGCGTGGGCCTGTCGCTCATGATCGCGAGCCTCGGTTCCGCCCTCGGTGGCGAACAAGCCGTCGCCGACCCCAACACGGTGTTGACCGCGACGACGATCGGCGTCGGCTTCGGCCAGCTGATCGCCGCCGTCCTCGGCGTTCTCGTGATCAGCGGCGAGTACTCGACGGGCATGATCAAGTCAACGCTCGCCGCCGTCCCGGGACGTGTGTCGGTTCTGGTGGCCAAGTCGCTTGTGCTCTTCACGCTCGTCACCGCGGTGGGCTTCGTGACCGTGTTCGGCTCGTGGGCGGCTACCTACCCGATCTTCGAGAGCCAGGGTGCCGCCGTCAGCCTCGGCGACGACGGACTGGCCGTCGCGCTCGCGGGTTCGGCCGTCTACCTCGGCCTTGTCGCGGTGTTCGCCATCGGGCTGGGCACGCTGCTGCGCTCGACGGCCGGCGGCCTTGCCGCCGCGCTCGGCGTCCTGCTGGTGCTTGATACCGCCGTGTCGCTGCTGGCGATCGCCGCTGATTGGGTCTCAGACATCACTCCGTACCTGTTCTCGCAGGCGGGCGCTGCCATGGCGCAACTGCCGTTCTCCGACAACTCCGACCAGTTCGCGCTGGGAACGCTCGAGCCGTGGCAGGGCGCGCTCGTCGCCCTCGCGTGGACGCTCGTCGCTTTCACGCTGGGCGCGATCCGCCTGAAGCGTCAGGACGCGTGACCGAGCCCCTCACCCCGCCGTCCGGCGCCTCCCCGCAGGCGCCGGACGGCCTCGGCCTGCCCCGACCCCCCGGGGCGCTGCGCCGATACCTACAGCGTCACCCCTGGGTGACCGACACGCTGGTCGCCGTGGCCTACGTTCTGGTCGCGGCGATCTTCGTCGTCATCGCGGCGGTCGCTCCGGGCGCCCCCGCCCTCGGCCTCGTCGTCGCCATGACTGTCGCGGGTGCTGCGGTGGTGGCGCTGCGCCGCCGCTTCCCCGTCGCCATGTTCGCCCTCGCGAACGTGCTCCTCATCGTCGGGGCGGCCGTCGGCACGGCGGTCGAGATCTTCCTCCCCCTCATCACCGTCTACGCCATCGGCGTGTACCGCTCGTCGAAGGCGGCCTGGGTGTCGTTTGCGGGCGGCGCGCTGGCAGCGATCGTCTCGAGTGTTGCGGCCGTCGTGTGGTCCCCCTCCTCGCCCGCTGGCCTGACCGGCGACTTGGGGTCGTGGGTGATTACCGCCGCAAACGGCGCCATCACCGGCATCGCCGTGCTGCTCATCGCCACGCTCATCGGCACGAACGTCGGATCGCGCAACCGCTACGTTGCGGCCCTCGTTGAACGCGCCGCGCAGCTCGCCCGCGAGCGCGATGCGCAGGCCGAGATCGCGCGCGGCCTTGAGCGCGAGCGCATCGCCCGCGAGATGCACGATGTCATCGCCCACAGCCTGTCGGTGATGATTGCGCTGTCGGAGGGGGCGCGCGCGGCCGCACCCGAGCATCCCGAGAACGCGCAACGCGCCATGGAACGCGCCGCCGACACCGGCCGGCGCACGCTCGGCGAGGTTCGTCGGATGCTCGGCACCGTTCGCGACGGCGACTCGCCGCCCGAGCGCGCCCCGCAGCCCGCAATCAGCGACCTCGCGGCGCTGATCGCCGACGTTCAGGGGGCGGGCCTGCCCGTCACCGTGACGACGCGCGGCACCCCGCACGCCGACCCGTCGCTCGAGCTCACCGTGTACCGCGTCGTGCAAGAGTCGCTGACGAACACCCTGCGGCACGGCAGCCGCGTGAGCCGGGCCCGCGTCGCGCTCGACTGGGGTGACGACGCCGTGACCGTCACCGTCTCCGACGACGGCGCGGTCCCCTCCGCCTCGTCTCCGGCTGTCGGCCGCGGCCTCATCGGCATGCGCGAACGCGTCGCCCTCTTCGGCGGCGAGCTCACCGCCGGCCCCGGCCCCGCCCGCGGCTGGAAGGTTTCCGCCCGCATCCCCCTCGACAGGAATTCGCCATGACCGCGCCCATTCGCATCCTCATCGCTGACGACCAAGAACTCATTCGGTACGGCTTTCGCCTGATTCTCGACGCCGACCCCGCGCTTGAGGTGGTGGGCGAGGCAGCCGATGGCGGCACCGCGATCACCAGCGCCCGAGAGCTCTCGCCCGACGTCGTGCTCATGGATATCCGCATGCCGGGCGTCGACGGCATCGCCGCGACGACGATCATCACGGCAGAACTGCCCAGCACTCGCGTGCTGGCGCTGACGACCTTCGACCTCGACGAGTACGCGTTCGGCGCGCTGCGCGCGGGCGCCTCCGGGTTTCTGTTGAAAGACACGAAGCCCGCCGATCTGGTCGACGCGATCCAGGCGGTGCACCGAGGGGATGCGGTGGTCGCCCCGCGCATCACCGCCCGCCTCATCGAGGTGGCCGCCCCGCACCTGCCGCGCGAGGGCGCCGAGCAGGGCGCCGAGCAGGGCGCCGCTGGCGATGCGCGCGCCGCCGCGAGCGCGGAGGAGCGCGCCGCGGACCGGCTTGCCGCCCTCACCGATCGCGAACGCGACGTGTTCGCGCTGATCGCGGGCGGGGCGACGAACGCCGAGATCGGCGCCGAACTGTGGGTGAGCGAGTCGACGGTGAAAACCCACGTCGGCCGCATTCTGCAGAAGCTTGAGCTGCGCGACCGGGTGCAGGCGGTGATCCTCGCCTACGAGCTCGGGATCGCCGGGCGCGAGGCGACAAGCGGCGCGACGGCCAACCCCACCCCTGACGACAGAAAGTCGAGTGCTCCGTGATCGAAATCCTGACCGCATCCGACCTCGTCGCCGCCCGCTCGACGGGGCGGCTGGTGGGCGAGATTTTGCAGACGCTGAGGGCGCGCATCCGCGTGGGCACGAACCTGCTCGAGATCGACCTGTGGGCGCGCGAGGCGATTGAGCGCGCCGGGGCGCAGTCCTGTTACGTCGACTACGCGCCCTCCTTCGGGCGCGGGGCGTTCGGGCACTACATCTGCACGGCCGTGAACGACGCGGTGCTGCACGCGAAGCCCCGCGACTACCGGCTGCGCGAGGGCGACATGCTGACGCTCGACCTCGCCGTCGAGCGGGGCGGCGTCGCCGCCGACTCGGCGCTGACCTTCGTGGTCGGCGGGGCGCGTCACCCCGAGGCCGAGGCCCTCATCGCCACCACCGAGCGGGCGCTCGAGGCGGGCATCGCGGCCGCCGTCGTCGGCAACCGCACGGGCGACATCTCGCACGCCATCGGCACGGTGCTGCAGGCGGCCGGCTACCCCGTGAA
>DASSWY010000253.1:0-30263 GCA_035704325.1 Microcella sp.
CGACACGGCCGACCAGCTCCAGCAACAAGTACGTGACGTGACGACCGCGAGCGCACAGGGCGCATACGACGAGGCGCACACGGCCCTCCTCGAACTCGAGGCTGACGCGCGCGACGCCCACGCTCGCGAACTCATCACCGCTGAGCGGCTCGACAGCATCCTCGCCGCGATCGTGCTCGTGACCGCCGCGCTAGACGCCGAGATCGCAGCAGCGGAGCAGGCGGAAGCGGAACGACTGGCGGCCGAGGAGGCCGCCCGCATCGCGGAAGAGGAAGCACGACAGGCCGCCGAACGCGAGGCCGCCCAACGCGACGAGCGCGGCAACGATAATCGCGGAGGCGACGGTCGCGGCCGCGGACGCGACGACGACTAACCCGCGATAAGCGCGTCGGCTTCCCGGCGCGCCCACAGCTCGGCCTCGAGCACGCCGTCGAGCGTCATCGGGTGCGCGTCGTGTCGCTCAACGACCTTCTCGACCGTGTCGAGAATGTCGAGGTAGCCGATACGGCCGTCATGGAACGCGTGCACCGCCTGCTCGTTCGCGGCATTAAACACGGCAGGGTACGTCGCGCCGGCCTCACCCACCCGCTTCGCGAGGCGCACAGCCGGGAAGGCTGCGTCATCGAGCGGCTCAAAGCTCCAGGTGCTCGCGGTCGTCCAGTCGAGCGGCACCCCGACGCCCGCGACCCGGTGCGGCCAGTCGAGGCCGAGCGAGATCGGCAGGCGCATGTCGGGCGGCGAGCACTGCGCGATGGTCGAGCCGTCGACGAACTCGACCATCGAGTGCACGATCGACTGCGGGTGCACCGTCACGTCGATGCGGTCGTACGGCACGTCAAACAGAAGGTGCGCCTCGATGACCTCGAGCCCCTTGTTGACGAGGGTCGACGAGTTGGTCGTGATGACCCGCCCCATGTCCCAGGTCGGGTGCGCGAGCGCCTCGGCCGGCGTCACACCCCGCAACGACTCACGCGTGCGGCCGCGGAACGGCCCCCCGCTGGCCGTGAGCACGAGCCGGCGCACCTCGTGCGCCTCCCCCGCGAGCAGTGCCTGCGCGATGGCCGAGTGCTCGCTGTCGACCGGCACGATCTGCCCGGGATGCGCGCGCTCGGTCACGAGGGAGCCCCCGACAATCAGGCTCTCTTTGTTCGCGAGCGCCAGCGTGCGTCCCTCCTCGAGGGCGGCGAGGGTGGGCGCGAGGCCGACGGAGCCGGTGATGCCGTTGAGCACCACGTCGCAGGCGACGGAGCGCACGAGCTGTGCGGCCTCCTCCGCACCCAGCGCGACGTGCTCGACGCTGAACGCAGCGGCCTGCTGCTCGACCACTTCGCGGTTGCGGCCAGCCGCGAGACCGACGACACGAAAACGGTCGGGGTGTGCCGCGACCACCTCGAGCGCTTGCACACCGATGGAGCCGGTCGAGCCGAGAATGATCACGTCACGCATGTGACCATCCTGCCCGACCGGCACCGAGCATCCGCCCGCCAGGGGTCAGCCGGCGGTCGCCAGAATGTCGACGACGAAGACGATGGTGTCATCGGGGCCGATACCACCGTCGGGCGTGCCGCCCTGCGGGCCGTAGCCGAGTTCCGGCGGAATGACGGCGATGATCTGCGAGCCGACGGTTGAGCCGACCAGCGCGTCGCGGAAGCCGGGGATGACGCCGCCCGTGGGGAACTGTGCGGGCTGGCCGCGCTCCCAGCTCGAGTCAAATATTTCGCCCGTGTTCCAGTTGATGCCCGTGTAGTGCACGGTGACGGTCGCGGTCTCAGAGACCTCCTCGCCGTCGCCCTGAATCAGCACGGCCTCCTGGTATTCGGCCGGCGGCGCCGTGTCGGGGATGGTGATCGTCGGGGCGCCGTTCTCGTCGAGCTCGACGGTCGGCAAGCCCGCGGGTGCCTCTTGGGCGTCACCCTCAGCGCGCGCGAGCGGCTCGGGCAGGATCCGCAGGATATCGGCGACGAAGACGAGCGGCTGGTCGGCCTCCAGCCCGAAGTCCGGCGCTCCGGCCTCGCCGAACGCGTCGATCGGGGGAATCACGCCGACGACTCGGCTGCCCTCGGTCGCACAGGCCACAGCCTTCGACAAGCCGGCGAGCACCGGTGAGGCCGAGTCGACGAGCAGCTGAACCGTCTGCTCGCCCGTGAAGGTCGATTCGATCTCCTCGCCGGAGTCGCCGTTCAGGATCGCGTACGACAGGTCGACGACGTCGCCCTCGGCGACCTCCTCGCCTTCGCCCTCCGACAGAATCGTGACCTCCGTCGTGTCGGGCGCGAGTGTGCCGGTCACGTCAATGGTCGGCGCGCTACCGAAGTCGCCGCTGACGCTGACCGCCTCGCTCGACGGGCCCGACGTGGCGCACTCGGTGGCCGTCGGCTGCGCCGTGTCATCGGGAGCGGTCTCGTCGGCCTGAGGCGTGCACGCGGCGAGCCCCACGAGCAGGCCAGCGGCCAGGAGGCTGGAAACAATGGGGGAACGGCGCACGGGTATCCTCTACGGGGTTCGGCGGCGGGCACGGAAGCCCTCAGTCTGCCACCGCCGTGTTGGAAACCGCTCCATGACGATCGGTGACCGCGGCCGGCACGTCACCCGGCACGCACGGTTCGCGGCTCGTGCCGCACGGGAAACGCCACTGAGTTCGCGATGAAACACAGCTCGGCGGCCCGCGCGTGCAAGGCGTCGGCGACCTCGGGCGCCCCCGCGGCGATTGTCACGACCGGCCGCAAAACCGCCTCGACGAGAGCGCCCGAGCCATCAGCGCGGGTCTCGAGCGTGCCAGAGGCCGCATCGACGTAACCGGTCACCACGACGCCGGCGTCAGCGGCCACGTGCAGGTAGCTGAGCATGTGGCACTGCGCGAGCGCCGCGATGACCAGCTCTTCGGGGTTCCACCGGTCGGCATCACCGTGGAATGTGCGGTCAGACGAGCCATCGATCGCGTGCCGCTTCCCCTCGGCGCGGATGCTGTGGTCTCGCCCATAGGAACGGTACGACGCCGTGCCATCGCCTCGATCACCCGTCCAGGTGACGGTCACGGCGTAGCCGTGCTCGCGCATGTGCCTCTCCCCTCACCGCCGGGGCCCGGCAGTACGCTCGATTTCATCATGAATCCGCCAGCCACCGCTCGTCCCACCCGCGCACCGCTCGATGTGGCCGGCAGTTCCGAGCTCGCCGTCATCGAACGCTCGGGCCTCATCGAGTCGCGACACATCGGCGCGGCGGTCATCGTTGACGCGACGGGCACGCGACTGCTCACGATCGGCGACGTCGACGCAACCGTCTTCCCGCGATCGACCCTCAAGCCGCTGCAGGCCGTCGCGCTGCTGGAGGCGGGAGCCGCGTTCGCCGACGATGAGCTCGTCCTCGCCACCGCCAGCCACTGCGGATCGCCCGCACACCTCGCTGTCGTCGAGCGCATGCTGACGGCCGACGGCCGATCCCCCGACGCGCTGCAGTGCCCGGCCGACTGGCCACTCGGCGCCGCCGAACGTGCGGCGCGACGAGCAGCCGGACTCGGACCAGCACCGCTTGCCATGAACTGCTCGGGCAAGCACGCCGGGTTCCTGCGTGCCGCCGACGCGCTCGTCGCGGCCGGCGATGCGACCGCCGATCCTGCGCGCTATCTGGACCCCGCGCATCCTGTCCAACGACACATCACGGCGACCATCGAACGGATGCTCGGCGAACCGATTCGACACACCGGCGTTGACGGGTGCGGAGCCCCTCTGCACGCCACCTCGCTCGCGGCTCTCGCCACGGCGATTGCCCGCGTCGCGTCGGGCAGCACGGCCGAGTCTGCGCGCCTCATGCGTGCGGTCGCCGCCGAACCGTGGGCGATCGACGGAGTCGGCCGGGCTAACACCCGCGTCATCGAAACGCTCGGCGGCATCGCGAAGATCGGAGCCGAAGGTCTCGTCGTGATCGGGTTGCCCGGCGGGGTCGCCGCCGCCGTCAAGGTACTCGACGGCGGAATGCGCGCGACGACGCCCGTCGCCCTCGAACTCCTCAGGCGCGTGGGGGCCGTTGACGCAACGGACGTTGCCGAGCTGCGGGCCGAACTCGACCCGGCCATCACCGGCGGAGCGGACGTCGTCGGCGGTCTCATCGTGACCGCCTGACGGCACCCGCTCCGGCGCTCGGGCGAACAGCTAGGCGTTCGCGAGCGAGCGTCGACGAATCGCCGCCCCCACCTGCGCGATGAGCACGAGCACGATCGCCAGCAGGAACACCGCGGATGCGATCACGTTCGCCTCGGCGGGGATGCCGCGCGCGGCCGCCGTGTAGATGAAGCTGGGGAAGGTGACCTCGGCGCCACGGTTGAAGTTCGTGATGATGAAATCGTCGAAGCTGAGCGCGAAAGACAGCAGCGCCGCCGCGATGATTCCGGGCAACAGCAGCGGGAACGTGATGCGCCAGAACACCTGCTGCGGCGAGCCGTACAGGTCGCGGCCGGCCTCTTCCAGCGCAGGGTCGAGACCCGCGACACGCGCCCGCACGGTGACGATGACGAAGCTGAGGCAGAACAGGGCGTGCGCGATGATGACGGTGCCGAGCCCCTTCGGAACCCCCGCCTGCAGGAACTGGGCAGCAAGCCCCGCACCCAGCACGACCTCAGGGGTCGTCAACGGCAAGAAGATCAGCAGCGTCGTGGTGTTGCGAAACCGGAAGCGATAGCGCACGAGCGCGATCGCGATCATGGTTCCGAGCACCGTCGCGATGAGCGTCGCCGAGACCGCGATCAGGATCGAGTTTCCGAAGGCCTGACACACGTCTTGCGCGTCACAGACCGTCAGCCAGTTGTCGAGCGTAAAGCCGCGCCAGATGATGTTCGTGCGGCGCGAGTCGTTGAACGAATACGCGATCGTGTACGCGATCGGGATCATCAAAAAGACGAGCGCGATGCCCGAGTACACCCAGATGGCGTACTTGCCGAAACCTCTCACAGCAGGTCCTCCGTTCCGCTGCGCTTCACGTAGATGCCCACGAGCACGAGGATGACCGCCATCAACACGATCGACAGCGCCGCCGCCGCCGGGTAGTTCTGCAACACCAGGAAGTTCGCCTCGATCACGGTGCCGATCATGGCTGTCTCGGTCGACCCGAGGAAGTCGCGTGACGCGTTGATGTAGTCGCCAGACGCCGGGATGAACGTCAGCAGGGTTCCCGAAATCACGCCGGGTGCCGCGAGCGGCAGCGTGACGGTGCGGAACACCGTGGCGGGGTTCGCGTACAGGTCGCCGCCTGCCTCGACCAGACGCAGGTCGAGACGCTCGAGCGTCGCGTAGATCGGCAGGGTCATAAACGGAATGAAGTTGTAGGTCAGGCCGAAGACGACCGAGAACGCGGTTCCCGTGATCGACTCCCCCGGCCCGAGGAGTCCGATGAGCGAGAGTGTTCCGGCCACTGGCCCTTCGATAGCGAAGATCTGCTTCCAGGCGAGGGTGCGCAACAGGAAGGAGATGAAGAACGGCGCGATCACGAGCACCAGCGCGAGAGCCTGAAGCAGCGGAAACCGTCGCAGCGTGATCCCGATGAAGTAGGCCAGCGGGAACCCGATGAGGAGCGCGAACAGGCTCGCTAGCGCCGCATAACCGAAGGCCCGCGCCGCCTGCTCGCCGTACGTTTCGAGCACGAACACGTAGTTCTGCCAGTTGAACGCCTGCCGGTACTCGCCGAAGAATCCGCCAGGCACGGGCTCTTGCAGACTCGTCAACACCAGCGAAATTAGCGGCGTGACGAAGAACAGAACCAGGAACAACACGCCGGGCAATAACAAGAACAGCGCGATCGGCGAACGCTTGCGCGCCGACTCGTCGCCCTTCTTCTCCGCCGACGAGAACGTGGTGAAGGCCATGCGCTAGCCCTCCTCGAGTTCCGCCTTGAGCTGCGCGCGGCGGCGCGTTGCGATCGAGGTCGTCGTGGTGTCGTCGACGAAGCGCGGCGCGTCGTGCTCGACGTCACCCTCGTCGCCAAGCCCGAACGTGTGCTCAACGGCCCAACTCATCCAGACCTCGTCACCGTCGCGATGCATACGCGAGATGCTGGTGTTCTGTTCAAACACCGTGATCGTCGAATGGCCGGGAAGGTCGATCTCGTACTGGGTACTGACACCGCTGAACGACACGTCGGTGATGCGACCTGGTCCCAGGATGTTCGTTCCCGCCGAGTCGGTGACCGCGGTCGATGAGATGGTCACCTTTTCCGGCCGCACGCCCACCGTGATGGTGCCACTGTGCCGCGCCGCGCGGTCCTTAGGCACCACAATGCGGGCACCGCGGCTGTCGACCGTCACGCTCTCGGAGTTGGATGACACGACGTCGCCCGTGAAGAGGTTGGACTGCCCCAGGAAGGTCGCCACGAACGCCGTGCGCGGCAGCTCGTAGAGTTCCTGCGGAGCCCCCATCTGTTCGATCTTGCCCTTATTCATCACGGCGACGGTGTCGGCCATGGTCATGGCCTCCTCCTGGTCGTGAGTCACGTGCAAGAACGTGAGCCCGACCTCGGATTGGATGTCCTTGAGCTCGACCTGCATCTGGCGACGCAGCTTCAGATCGAGAGCGCCGAGGGGCTCGTCGAGCAGCAGCAGCGCGGGTCGGTTCACGACCGCACGCGCAAGCGCGACGCGCTGCTGCTGCCCACCGGAGAGTTGCGACGGGCGGCGGCCAGACACGTGGTCGAGCTCCACCAACTCGAGCGCCTCGTGCGCCAGCTTCTGGGCATCTTTCACCCCGCGACGCTTCAGCCCGAACACGACGTTCTCGAGGATTGTCATGTGCGGAAACAGCGCGTAGCTCTGGAACACGGTGTTCACCGGGCGCTGGAACGCCTTCGTCTGTGTGACGTCCGTGCCACCGATCAGGATTCGACCCGCGGTCGGTTCCTCAAGCCCTGCGATGAGGCGCAGGGTCGTCGTCTTGCCACAGCCGGATGGGCCGAGCAGGGCGAAAAAGGAACCGGCCGGGATCGTGAGATCCAGGTCGTCGATGGCCGTGAATCCAGGGAAGCGTTTGGTGATACCGACGAGTTCGAGGTCGGCACCCGCTTCCGCGAATTCTCGGGGCGAAACAGCGCTGTTCGACACCGTGGTGTACTCCTTGGGGTGATGATCGGGCGGACGCTGCCGGCGCTAGGCGCCGAGCAGCACCGACTGGAAGGCTGCCTGGAACTCGTTCTCTTCCTGAGCCGTGAGGCCGCGGAAGATCGCCGTGTTCGCGAGAGTCTCCGCGTCAGGGAAGATGAGCTGGTTATCGGCAAGCTCGGGGTCGATGGCCTCCATCGCCTCGCGCGCTCCCTCGACCGGCGTGATGTAGTTCACCCACGCAGCGACCTCGGCGGCCACCTCCGGCTGGTAGTAGTAGTTGATGAGCTGCTCGACGTTCGACTTGCGCGGAGAACCGATCGGCACGAGGAAGTTGTCGGCCCAGAGCGTGCCGCCCGCGTCGGGAATCGCAAACTTCCACTTCTCGTAACCAGCCTCGAAGTTCAGCAGCGTGATGTCGCCCGACCAGGCGATCGCGGCCAGCGTGTCCTCGTTGACGAGATCCTCGGTGTACGCGTTACCGCGGACGTTGCGGATCTGGCCGCTCGTGACCTGCTCTCGGAAGATGTCGAGCGCCGCGTTGAACTCGTCGGCGCTGAAGTCGCCCGAGATGTCGACGCCGTTGTTCAGCATGATGAGGCCGATGGTGTCGCGCATCTCGGACAGCACGCCAACGCGACCGGTGAGGTCGGGCGACCAGAGGTCGTCGACGCTGCGCAGCTCGCCGACCTGCTCGGTATTCCACGCGATGCCGGCAAAGCCTCCCTGCCAGGGCAGCGAGTAGCGCCGTCCCGGGTCAAACTCGGGGTTCTGGAGGTCGGGCGACAGGTTCGCGGCGTTCGGAATGTTGTCCTTGTTCAGTTCCTGGGTATAGCCAAGCTGAATCCAGCGGGCGACCATCCAGTCGGTGAGGCAGACGGTGTCCGCCCCGATGTCTTCGCCGAGAGCGAGCTGGTCGCGCACCGTCGCGTAGTACGAGTTGTTGTCGTCAACCGTGACGTTGTAGTTCACGGTGATGCCAGTCTGCTCTTGGAAGGCTTCGAGAGTCGGGTAGTTGCCCTCCTCGTCTTCGTCAATGTAGAACGGCCAGTTCGCCCAGTTGATCGTCGGGTCGGACTCGGACACGTCTTCAGCAGGCTGAAGCTGCTCGCCGCCGGTCGAACAGGCGGCCAGCGCGAGAGCCGTGGCGCCCGCTCCGGTGCCCGCGAGCATCGTGCGGCGGCTCAACTGCGCCCGTCTGGCCTGCGCGATCAGACGGCGGACCATCGGGTCTTCGGGAAGCGGACGATTCATGGCGCTGCTCCTTTTGTCGTTCAGGTACGTCACTGTCCTGGCGGCTGTGGTGAGACTGATACTTGCACACGGGCTACGCGTATCGCACCCCGTAACGCTCGATTCATCCATTCTGAAACATAAATTTCACGAAATCAGCACTTCCAGGCGAAAAAGGGTGCGGAATCCATCGTCAAACAGCGCTACAGTGGTGCCGCAGCGCGGCGTAGCGCCCCGGCGTTTCGCGCGCGCATCCGCACCCCTGATGAGGAGTCCCGATGAGAATCGCCGT
This sequence comes from Microcella sp., assembly GCA_035704325.1. GTDB lineage: Bacteria > Actinomycetota > Actinomycetes > Actinomycetales > Microbacteriaceae > Microcella. The sequence goes on from DASSWY010000253.1 coordinate 8,604, forward strand.
CCCTGCCGAGGTCAAGAACAACGAGTTCCGCGTCGCGATCACGCCCGCGGGCGTCCACGACCTCGTCGCCAACGGTCACGACGTGCTCGTGCAATCTGGCGCCGGAACCGGGTCGTCGATCCCGGATGAGGCCTACGCCGCGCAGGGTGCACGGATCGTGCCGGATGCCGCCACCGCGTGGGGCGAAGCCGAGCTTCTGCTCAAGGTAAAGGAACCGATCGCCTCCGAATACGGGTACTTCCGGGACGACCTGGTGCTCTTTACCTACCTCCACCTTGCCGCCGAAGATGCCCTCACACGGGCGCTCCTGGAGGCGCGCGTCACGGCCATCGCCTATGAGACGGTTCAGCTGCCGAGCCGCGCGCTACCCCTGTTGGCCCCCATGAGTGAGGTTGCGGGCCGCCTGTCGGTGATCGTGGGCGCAAACGCGATGATGCGCCCGAACGGTGGCCAGGGGCTGCTCGTGCCCGGAGTGCCGGGAACCCACCCGGCGAATGTCGTGGTCTTAGGCGGCGGCGTCGCCGGCACCAACGCGGTGGCCATGGCCGTCGGTCTGGGTGCCGACGTCACCGTGCTTGACACCAACCTGCAGCGCCTGCGCGAGCTTGACGCGCTGTACGCCGGTCGCGTGAAGACCATCGCGTCGAATGGCTACGAGATCGACAGGGCCGTCGTTGGCGCCGACCTGGTGATCGGATCGGTGCTCGTGCCTGGCGCGAAGGCACCCAAACTCGTCAGTAACGACCTCGTTTCACGCATGAAGCCGGGCAGCGTGCTCGTCGACATTGCCGTCGATCAGGGCGGATGCTTTGCTGACACGCGCGCGACCACGCACGCCGAGCCGACGTTCACTGTTCACAACAGCATCTTCTACTGCGTCGCGAACATGCCGGGCGCAGTACCGGCCACGTCAACCTATGCGCTGACAAACGCCACGCTGCCGTATGTGCGGGCAATTGCCAATCACGGGTGGCAACACGCGCTCCGCGCCGATCCCGCTCTCGCTCTCGGGCTCAACACCCACGCGGGAGAGGCGACGAACGCTGCGGTGAGCGAGGCACACGGCCTCACGTCGATCTCGCTCGCGGAGGCGTTGGCTTAGTCGGCGCCACCCGCACCAGGCCCCTCGTCGCCTGTCTGACCCGCTGCGTCACGGATGCTGCGCCGCTCGGCCTCGTGGTCGTCGCTGTCGGGCCACCGACCCCGCTCGAGACACGGCGAGGTGCCCTGACCGGGCTCGACCAGCCACACCTCGCCGTCGCCGATGGGGGGCGCGTTAACACGCGCGCCCAGCAGGGCACGGGCATCGGCAGTGTCGACGGCGTCGAGCACGATGAGGGTGTGCCGCCGACGCTCCGCGAATGCCCCCCACGCACGCTGCCAATCGTCAGGGTGACCCACGAGGATTTCGTCGCGGTCCGCACCGGCGTGACCGCCGGCCGAATCGAGCAGAACCACGGTTCGCTCAGGCGCCACCCGCGCGAGGATGCCGAGCACTCGGTCGGGGCGGCTCGACACGATGGCGAGCGCGCGCACCGTCTCCAACGGCGAGCGAACGGATGCCCGCATCGGCTCCCCCAGCCACGGCGCGTCGGAGGATGTCGCCGAGAGCTCGTGGGAGTGGGCGTTCGCGGTGACACGCGAAGTCGTCAGCTCGGCCGTGCTGAAGACCTGCACAACATCGCCCTGCCACCACCCTCGACCGGGTGGAGTTCGACGGTCGTAGTGGCCCCGTGGAGCACCAGCCGCCGCATGGTCATCGGCGTCGAGGGCTCGCAACACGAGCCGAGTTCCGACCCGACCCGTCGCCCAGCGCGCCGACGACGACGCTGTTCCGAGGTCGACCGCGATCGCGCCGCCGCGCTCGCGCACCACGCGCGCCGCATCATCGACGCGGGCAAGCAACGCCGACGCGTGGTCGTGGGACGCGGTCTCGAGCATCGCCCCCAGCCTGTCCAGTACGAGGAGGGGCGTCGCGCCCGAGCGCACTGATTGCGCGACGCGATCGAGTGCGTGCACCGCGTCGACCAGGGTGTCAGGAACACGCATCACTGCCCACCCGGCGGCGCGGGCCGCGGCCGCCACGCTCGCCAGCGCGGTGCTGCGGCCACTGCCGGGGCACCCGACAACGCCAAGCATGCCGTCCCGCTCTGGTCGCCAGACGGCGGTCGACCAGCGCTGAGCGGCAACGTCGTCGATCAGCCCGAAGGCGAGCTCACGACGATCGAGCCCGTCGGCACAGACTGCCACAGCCCGGGAGTCGTCACGGTCGATCACCGCGGGAAGCGGCTCAGACCAGGGAGACGGGCTTTCCCTCTGGTCAGCGATCTCACGACGCGTGTGCGCGAGCACCGCGGCGATGTCCGTCTCCGCCACGAGCGCCGTTTGCACGACGTGCGCCTCCCCGTCGCTCACGATGACGGCACGTCCGCGCGGTGCGCTTTCGAGTCCGGTGGCTGGACGCCCGAGCAAGGCCCGTGCATCCGCCGAATCCGACGTGCGAAACAGAACCCTAATGCCGCAGTTCACGGTGACCTGGTCGTGCACAACACCGCCAGGCCGCTGCGTGCACAGCACCAGGTGCATGCCGAGGGACCGACCTCTGGACGAGATGTCGGCAAACACCGCGGTGAGGTCCGGGTGGTGCTGGAGCAGTGCCGCGTATTCGTCGATGACGATCAGTAAGCGTGTGAGCTGTGCACCCATCTCGGCGATGTCGCGCGCGCCAGCGGCAGCGAGAACCGTTTCGCGGCGGCGGATCTCCGCCTGCAGACTGCCGAGCGCTCGGTGGGCCATCGCGGCGTCGAGATCGGTAATGAGCCCGACAGCCGTGGGCAACGCGCGCAAATCGGTGAAGGTGGCGCCACCTTTGAAATCGACGAAGAGCACCCGCCACTCGTGCGCGCGGCGTGCTGCCGCCAGCGACAGCGCGCGAAGAAACTCGCTCTTGCCCGAGCCGGAGGCGCCGCCCACGATGACGTGCGGGCCGTCGGCGACGAGGTTGAGCCGGAACGGACCGTCTGCCCCTCGCCCGATGGGGATCCCTGGGCCGTCGCCGTCTGGCAACTCGACAAACGCGCAGTGCGCGGGCGGTTCGGTCGCTGCCCGCAACGCGCGACTCGCCCGGTGTTCGACCGCAAACGGCAGCACTGCGTCCGCAACCGCACGACGGCCATCCGCGCCCTCCACCGTGAGGTTCGCAAGCCCTGAGACCGTCACCGTCGTCACCCCGGGCCCCGGTGCGGAGGCACGGCCCAGCTCGTCAGAGCACCATTGCCGTAGCCGATCGGCGACGGGGCCGGACCCGACGATGGCGATCGGCGCGCGCGGAACCGTCACGGGCATCCGCGGATTCGTCGCCGCATGCGACGCGAGCTGCGCGAGGCGCGTAGCGACCGGATCGGACCGCGCGGGCGTCGGAAGAGAATCACTCAGCACACCACTCGGCGCGGGCGCCGCACCGAGAACGACACCATCGTCTGACGACCGCGCCACCGCGAAAGCGTGAGCGCTTTCGTCGGTGTGGGCGCGATGAACCTGATCGAGAAACGCTTCACACGCGCGGGAAAAGTTCTCACCGTCGCGTCGCGCCTCACGGCGGGCCGTTCGGCGATTCTCGATGCTCGACGCGATCGCGATGATGGGGCTCAGCGCCGCGAAGACAAGAACGTACGGCGAACGAATGATCAGCCCGATCACGATGGCGGCGGCGAGCGGGGCAATGACCGCGATCACCGGAAACGGCGGGCGCGGACGATCAGGGGGCGGATCGGGAAGGCGCAGCATCACGAGCGCAGTACATCAGACTGCGCCCTCCTGCGGGCCTCATTACCACCCCACGGCACACAGACGCAGCCATCGTCAGCTGGGGAGGAGCGGTTAACCAATGATGACGAACTGGTCTCCCATGTCGACACGCGTACCGCGCGCGACGTGGTACCGGCGGCCGGGTTCGCAGTACCGCGGCAACTGACCGGGCTCACGAACCACCGTGCCATTGCCAGAGTGGCGATCGCTCACCCAGAACGCGTCGCCGTCGAAACCGAACTCGAGATGAGTTTTCGACACCGATCGCGTCGGGTCGGACACGATCACGACGTGGTCGACCACCTCGTCGGGTTCGGGACGCGGGTTTCGACCCAGCAAACCAGAACCACGAACCGACACGCGGTCCCCGGTGCTGAACTGCAATACAACGGGGCGCCTATCGACGCTCGCATCTGTCTCGTCCACCCGAGCGGGGCGGGGCTCCGACCCAGCGTCCTCGGGTGCACTCGCTACGGTGCTGGTGTCGGCACGGGAGAGCGGCGCAAAACCAAAACCCACGGGGGCAAGCGGGGGTGCCACGGGCGCGTGTTCGGGGGCAACCGGGGCGCTGAGCGATTCGCCGCACTCTCCGCAGAATCGATCCTCGGGGTGTGGCCGCGTGCCGCAGACTCCACAGGGCAACAGCTCGGCGCTCGGGCTCGGACTCGGGCTCGGACTCGGACTCGGGCTCGGAACAATGGCTGCCGGCGGCGCCGTCGCCACCGACCGACCACAGCGCCCGCAGAATTGGGCGACGGGAGCGAGGGGCGCGCCGCAGTGCTCGCAGGTCATGTCTGCGCCTTCCTCCGGCGTCGACGCCGGGTGCGGTCAGGATATCGACGCAGTGACCGCGTGGATACGGCGGCGCGCAGGCGCTCCCTCCGCGTCGCCCCCGCGCGGAACGCGTCGCGAGCACCGTCGACGGCCGACCAGACCCGGCCAGCGTCGTCGGCGCTTGGCTCATCGGGTGCGTAAACGGCGCGGTCCGCCACGCGTGCGAGCACGAGCATCGGTGCGCGACCGCTTGCCAGCGCGCGCTCGCGTCGGGTTCCCGTCAGCGGCAAATCGATGCCCTGGTCGACGGCATCGTCGGTTGCCTGCATCCATCCGGCCAGGATGCGCGTTGCCGGGTCGCGCGCCCGCCGGCGGCGTCGGCGCCGCACCGCCTTTCGCACGACGATGACGAGAATCGGTGCGGTGACGAGCGCACCGATGATGAGCATCCCCGCGACGATCTGGAGAACGAGGAGCAGCAGTGGGTCGATCCCGCTCGGCGGCTGCTCGTCGAGTTCGATGTCGGGCGGAGCCTGTTCGTCGGGCGGTGGCACGTCTTCGAGCGGAGGCTGCACGGCCGGCTGAGGCCGCGTCACCGGGGTCGTCTCGTTTGACTCGGGTGGCGGCACGTCGCGCCGCGGCGGCACGACGTCGATCGGCACCCAGCCGGTGCGGGCGGTTCCCACTTCGACCCACGCGGTCAAATCCCGCTCCCGGAACGTGCCGGAATCCACGGGGAGCACTCCCCCGTCATCGCGTTGCCCGTCAACGAAGCCGAGCACGATCCGCGACGGAAAACCCAACTCGCGTGCGGCGAGCGCGGCCAGCGCCGCGAACTGTTCGGCATCTCCCACGAGAGCGGGTTCCGCGAGCAGCGCATCCAATCGTTCCAGTGAGTGCCCTGGCCTGCTCGGCGGTTCGTCATCACCGACACCGTGCGAAAGATAGCCGTCAGCGGCCAGGCGATCAACCACGGCTGCGAGTTGCTCGCCCGGCGCCTCGAGACCCGCAGTCGTGTCGGCAAGCCAGTCGGTAAGGGCCTCGGGTACGGCGACGATCGCGGGCACGGGCTGGGAGCCGGGCGTCAGCTCGGCGAGGGCGGTGGCACCGTCGGCATCCGCGACAAACTCAAGGGCATAGTCGAGGCCGGCCTCAGTCCCGCCCACCACCACCGCACTATCGGTCACGTCGTTGTGGGCAATCCGATCGCGAATGGTGGCGCCGTCGTCTCCGCTGACGCGGACGTCAATGAGCTCGCCAATGGTGGGCAACCAGGGCCCGAAGTCACGGGCGAGCGTCACGTCGGCGGAGCGCCGGGTTTGCGCCCCCTCAACGTCTCGCCGCGCGGGCACGCGCGCAAAACGTCCTGACGCGCTGTCAACACTGTCGCTGCCCACCGCGAAAACAACGCCGTTGTAGCTGTCGAGGACGGCAACACGCACGCGGTCGCCCGGCATGAGTCCGTCGACCATGATCGCGGTCTCGTCAGCCACCGCGGGCGCAAACGATGCACGGTAGGCACCGAGCGGACTGGGCGCGTCGAGCGGGTTGAACGGTTGCTCCACAACCGTGCGGACCACGATGCGGTCCTCCGGCGGCGGCAACACGGCGATCACGCCGGCACCGAGGCCTCCGGCGACCAACACGATCGTCGCGGCCGCCACAAATTGCCGAACGGCTCCGCCCCGACCCCGATCGGCGCTGCCGGCGAGAGCGTCAGCGCGCTCGTGGCGGCGCCACACGGCAAGCCACAGCAGCAACACAAGCAACAACCCGAGTGTCGTGCTGATGGGCCACCGCACATTATCGGGTCCGAGAGCCAAGACCAGGGGGTAGGTCACCGCCGGAATGGCGACGGCGATGGCGCGGCGCCGGGCACGCAACGCGACCGCGACGGTCGCCGATGAGCCGACCAGAAGGGTCACGAACGCCGGGACCAGCAACGACTGGTAGTCCCCGACGGGGAGGTCGATAGTCACGAGGCGGCGCCAACCGAAGGCAATCGCGGCAGCGAGTTCCGTGAGCCCGTCGGGTTCCGGCAGTACGCCGTACACCGTGCGATCGGGCACCGCGAGCGGCACACCCAGCACGGCAATCGCCGCCGTCACCGCGATCATGAGACCCCATGCCGGCCAGCGCAAGGCCGATGCGGTGATCGCGAGCGTGCATCCAACCGGAACGGCGACGGCCGCCATCGTCACAAAAGCACCGTCGCGATAGACCGGCCACCAGGCCACGGCGATGACCGCCCACGACGCGAGCGAGAAGAACAGGATGCTCGTCAGGACTGGCGCGCGGGGCAGCGCCGGCCGCCGTACTCCACGGGGCGCGCTCATGCGTCGTCCGCTCCGCGCATGGCCCGCCGCAGGTCGCCCAGCGACCCGATCGTGACCACCGTGATGCCCGCAAGGCGCCGCCGACCGGGAACCACTGCGGGGTCACACTGCACAACCAGAACCTCCACCGAGGCCGGGAAGGACGCCGCTGCCGCGCGCAGTCGCCGAGCAGCCACGGTCGAGCCAACAACCAGCATCGCCACCGAAACACCAGACGCCGCGTCAGAGGCCAGTCTGGCGGCATCGACGAGCCCCAGGGCGGCGGGACCGTGCTCGACCACGGCCAGTTCGTCGAGCAGACGGTTGGGGGTGAGGGTCGGCAGGGGGCGCACGGCGACGACGGCACGCTTGGCAAATTCCGGCGTGATGGCGCTCACGAAGACCGACACATCGCGCGCGTCGCGGATCGCGCGCGCACCCAGACTGGCTGCGGCACTCACGCCGAGTTCAAACTCGGCGTCTGAGCCGAAGTCGACGCTCGCAATGCTGAGCACGAGCACCATGGTGCTGCGCCGCGTCTGCTCGAACTGCCGCACCATGAAGGTGCCGGTCTTCGCGCTCGACTTCCAGTGAATGTGCCGCCGGTCGTCTCCTGGGCGGTACTCGCGCAGGGCATGAAACGCGAGGTCACTCGTCGTGAGGTCCCGCGTCGGCTGCCCCTCCAAGTCACGAATGAGACCCGTCGACGTCGACGGCACATCAATGGTCTCCGGATGCACGATGAACTGCGCCGCGTCAGCCCACTGATGCTCACGCCGCACGATGCCGACAGGGTCGGCTTGCACGGTGCGAACAGGCCCCACGGTCAGCCGACCTCGACGGTCGGTGGGCAGGGCGATGGTCGGCTCAACAATGCCGCCGGGCGGCACACCGGGCACCGCAATCGGCAAGATGCGGTCACCCACCGGGAGGTCAACGACGGTGCCAAACGACCGCCGTCCGGTCGGGTTCTGCACGACGAGGCGGGCCTCAGCCTGATCGCCCACCGCCACGCGCATGGGCGGGGGCACGAGTGCGAACCGCAGCCTAATGCGTCCGATGAGGTAGACGACCGCGACGAGGGTCAGGGCGATCCCCATTGTTCCGGCCACGATCAGCTCTGACCAGCCGAGGAGGTAGCCGACGCTCAGCGAAATGGGAGCAACAGCAATGATGGTCCAGCCCAATGGAGTGATGACGGTCGACGCGGCAGCCCCCGCGCGGCGCAACGCTCGCCCCAGGGCCGTGCCGGCGCGGACCGTGCCCACGACCAGGTCGGCCGACAGCCCGGTTCTGCCCCCGACGATGCGGGTGCGCGCGGTCGTGACGCCGGTACCGACGGTCGTCTCACCGTGATCGCGCGCGCTCTGCGTGCGGCCCGGTCCGGTGGTGGTCACACGGCGACCCTGTCGCTCGGCGGCGCGGTTTCCAACACAACCTGCGCGATCACGGCCGAGGGGGTCACCCCGTCAAACTCGGCTTCGGGGTCGAGCACGAGGCGGTGCGCGAGCACCGGCTCAGCGAGGGCTTTGACGTCGTCCGGAACCACGTAGTGGCGGCCGTCGAGGGCCGCGAAGGTTTTCGCGCAACGCACGAGCGCGAGCGCGCCGCGAACACTCGCCCCCAGGCGCACATCGGCGTGCTCGCGGGTAGCCTCAACGAGACGGGCGACGTAGTCGCTGATCATGGCGTCGACATGCACGCTGCGTGCCGCGTCGATCATCTCGCGCACCGTCTCGAGCTCGACGACGGCGTCGAGCACCGCCGCGCGCGGACTCGCTGCGCCCGACAGGATGCGCACGGTCGACCCGTGGTCGGGATAGCCGATCGCCGTGCGAATGAGGAAGCGGTCAAGTTGCGCTTCCGGCAGGCGATACGTGCCCGCCTGCTCAATGGGGTTCTGCGTGGCAATCACGAGGAACGGAGCCTCGACCGGGTGGCGCACGCCGTCGACCGTGACGTAGCCCTCCTCCATGACCTCGAGCAACGCCGACTGCGTCTTCGGGCTGGCACGGTTGATCTCGTCGGCGAGCACAATCGTGGCGAAGACCGGCCCGGGGTGAAAGGTGAACTCGGCCGAGCGCTGGTCGTAGACCGTGATCCCCGTGATGTCGCCGGGCAGCAGATCGGGCGTGAACTGCACGCGCTGCGTGGTGCCACGCACGCTCTCGGCGAGCGCACGGGCAAGCGATGTCTTCCCGGTTCCCGGAACATCTTCCAGCAGCAGGTGTCCCTCGCTCAGCATGGCCGTCAGGCCGAGCCGCACGACGTAGGCCTTCCCGAGCAACACGGTCTCGACATTCGCCACGATCCGGTCAGCGATGTCGGCAAACCAGCGTGCTTGCTCGGGGGTCATGGTCATGACGACAACCTTTCGTTGGCGGGGATGCGGGCCGCGCCGGTCACGGGCGATAGACCCGTTCGAACACCGTGCCTCCCACCGTAATGCGCACCTCGAGGCGGGGATCGCTTGACGGCGGCGCGCCGATCGTGCAACTGCCGCCCGTACTCGACGGCGGCGCCGGCCCGTCGTCGTTGCGACACAGGTACTCGACGTTTGCATAGCCGGGATACGCCCCGCGGGAATCTGGACTCGTCCAGTCGAGCGGCGTCCAGGTGATGTCGGCGACCTGTTCGGGTGGTGTCTCGCCGCTCACCGTGAAGGTGGGACGTACGTCGATCGACACGGCGATCGGCACGTCGACGGGGTCTGACCAGTCGCCGCACAGGGCTGCCGACGCGTCGCGGCAGACCTGCACCTGCACGCTGCGCAGCGTTCCATAGGTGCCGTCGGTGACGAACGCGGGCAGAGCTGACGGCGCGGATGCTGTTCCTGCTTCGCCGAAGCGGTAGCGCACAAACGGGGTCGCATCTCCCGCCCGGGCCGTGGTGACCGCGTCGATGCGCGCTTCGAAACGTCCGTCCGCGACGGCGATCGCGTCGGAGGCGAATGTCACCGTCTCGACCCTGGCCGGCCGGGTGACCGTCTGTGCGGTCACGTCAACGCTCGCCGTGCATCCCTGACCGTTGTGCGCGTACACGACGATTCGGTACGTGCGATCCCCGGTGAGCCCCGTGAGGGTCGCGCTCGTTCGGTCGGCGGCGTATGCCGTAGTTCCTTCCGGCGGCGAGAGTGTCGGCGAGCCGGTCTCGACACCCGTCACGGTGCAGGAGGGCGCAGCGCCGCCGCCGTCGGTGAACCAGAGGAAGTATCGGTCAATCGCGCGCCCGTTGGCGCCGAAGGCCCCCGCCCAATCGACCTGTACCTGTTGGGCGTTTGGGTCATCGCTCGGCGTGGTCTGCACCGCGCTCGGCGCTGCGACGCGCAACGGCGGACCGGCCGGTGTTCCCGTCGTCTCCGCGCTGTTCCACGTGGTCAAGGGTGAGAACGCATCGTTGCGCGCGCTGACACTGACCGGGTACGCCGTGCCGTTCTGAAGCGCTCCCGCGTCGACGACCGGGAGGGCGTAAGCGGTGCCAGCCGGGTCAGTGGCCGGCACCTGGAGTTCGCGCGTCACCGGCCCGACGGTGACGACGTACCGCCGAATCGGCGACGCCTCCTCGGGCTGGCTCGGTTTCTCCCACGTGACCCGCAGCCCGCCGTCGAGCGGCGTGCGCGACAGCGCGGCGGGCGCCGGGGGTACGAGATCTGACCACACCGGATCGCTGAGCGTCGTGGGCACGCTCGACCCCTGAGCATTCACGGCTGACACGGCAATGCGCACACGATTGTCGGGGCCGTTACCGGTCGTCGGAACCGTGCACGGTGAACTCGCGCAGGCCACGATCGCCGTCACCGTGCCGTCGCTGAGCCGTGTGACCGTTGCGTCGAAGCGCTCGATGGGGGCGTTGTTCGACGCTCCCGGTTGCCACGCAATGGTGAGCGAACGGTCGCCAAACTCCTGCACGCGCAGTGCCGTGACCGCGTCAGGAACGTCTTGCACCGATATGCGGATGCTGCCCCACACGAGCCGTTCGGGGTCACCGGTCGCATCGGCAACCTGATACTCCAGCAGAGTGTCGCCGGGCTCGGCGCTGTCAGACACGGTGACCGCGACCGCCTGGCCGTCGTCGGTCGGGCGAATCTGGACTCCGGCGGGAATGGACGCGCTCTCGAGACCGCGAATCGCGACAACGCGGAGCGGTTCGAGCGGGAAGGGGTTTGTCGCTTGGTCGTTCGCCAGCACGTCAACAACGGTGGTTTCGCCGCGGGGGGCGACCGCCGCATCCTCGATGGGACGCGCCAGCGGGCGCGTCGATGGCACCACGGTCACGTCGATGCGCCCTGGCGTGCCCTCGGCTGCATCGTCGCGCACCCCCACCGCCGCGCCAAAGCGCGTGCCCCGCGGCACGTTCGCCGCCACACTCACGGTCGCGCGCTGGCCATTGATCGTGATGTCGAGACCAGCGGGCAGAGCGCTCTCGAGGGTGTAGGCCAGCTCATCGACGTCATCGGGATACGGATACGACGTCACGCGCACGAGGTCGAGCTCGCGACTCGTGCCCGGCTCCAGCTCAATGCTCGCACCCACGACCACCGGGGGCTGGTTTTCCCGGGCGGTGACCTCAATGGGCAAAACGATTGTCGCTACCCGGCCGTCAGGGTCATCGGCACTGACCCCGTCGGTGACCTCAAAAGCGATCGACGCTGGGCCGAAGTACAGGTCGGCCGAGCGGAAACGCAGCGTCTGCTCGTCGACGACCAGGTCGCTGCCATCGGCGTTCGTTGCCCGCACGGTCGCGGTGTCGGTGAGCCGCACCTCGCGCCCGCCAACCGCCACGACGTAGTCGTTGATCGGAATGGTCACCGTCTCTTCGCTGACCACCTGGATGCTCGGTGCGCGACGGTCACGCTGCGGGAGGGCGTCCGCGGTGCCGGGAACCCAGATGAACGCGGTTCCGGTGACCGACGGATCGGCCGGGTGGCTCAGCGCGAACGGAATGATTTGACGACGTTCGCCGACGGTGACGCGAATGCGATCGTCCGGCAGCACGACGGCACCATCGCTGTACCCGGGAACGACGCGCACGCCGAGCTCGTCCACCGAGCCCTCGGCAAAAAAGGCCCGTGCGAGCACGTCGACATCGACGGTGTCACGCTCGAGGATGTCGGTGAGTGTCAGCACGACGTCGCGCGCAACGGGGGCCTGCAGGGGCGCATCAGTCACGACGCTGACGGTCACGAAGGCCTGCGACGCTCCCCCGAAGTCGTTCTCAATCGTGTAGATCGCGCCGTAGATTCCCGGTTCAGCGGGTGGCGCAAGCCGCACAAAGCCGCCGTCAACGACCTCGGCCCCCATCTGCGGGTCGCCGCTCTCGACGCCGGTGACGCGAAGCGCCCCTCCGCTCGGGTCGCTGTCGTTGCTGAGCACGGGCACCGTGACGACGCCTCCGGGCCGAACGACAACCTGGTCGTCGTTCGCAATCGGGTTCCTGGCGCCGCCGAGCCGCGGGCTGATGCCGACGCGAATCGTCCCCGACGCGCGGGCGCCCAAAGCATCGACGACGGTGTAGCGAAACTCATCCGTCCCCGCCGCGTACTCGCCGGCTTGGTAGTCGACGAAGTCGAGGCCGCTGTCGATCACGGTGCCCCGCGCTGGCGCGGTCTCTTGGCCCACGAGTTGGACCGAATCACCGTCCGGGTCCATGTCAGCGACCGGAATGCGGATGCGCACGGTCTCCCCCGCGATGACGCGGGCCGTGATGGTGCGCGGCACGGGGGGCGCATTCGTTGCCTCGTCCGACTCGCGCACGCTGATCCGCACGGTGGCTTGCGCGCGTTCGACGCCGAGTGGCCCCACGACCTCGTACACCGCGGTGAAGTCACCCGGCCGGTCGGGCGCGAGGTACCGCAGGCTGTCTCCACTGACGAACAGCAGCCCGTCGTTACCCCCCAGACCGCGAACGAGGTCGGGCGCGAGCGTGATGGGCTCGTCATCAGGATGCTCGTCGTTGTCGAGCACGGGAATCGTCACCGCATCGCCGACGCGCACCGTGACCGCGTCGTCCACAGCGATCGGGGGCTGCAGGCTGTCAGGGCGCGGTATCTCAATGACCGTGATGGTGCCCTCGGCGTCGGCGTAGCCGTTCGAGATGCGGTAGGTGACCGCAACGGGCCCGTCGAGGGGTTTCGTGAGGGTGATGCGCGCATCCCGTTGATCAAGAACTTCCGCCCGAATGCCGCTGCTGGCGGGCACACCCGTGATGCCGGTGACCACGAGCACACCACCCGCCGGATCGATGTCGGTTGACGCGACCGGCACGACCGCACTCGACAGCGAGCGCACAAACGCGGTCTTCGGCACGGTGATCGGAGCCGCCAACTCCGGGGCGGCCACAACATCGATGCGCACGACGCCGGTGGCACTCTGGTCGCCGTCACTCACGACGTACTCGAGGTAATGGGTGCGCACCTCGTCAGAACTGAAGCGGAAGAAGCCCCGCTCGAGACGCGGGATGATGAGGGCACCCGCTCGCTCGGGAACCGACACGAGCCGCAGTGTTCCGGTGCCGCCGCGCACATAGCGCAGTGGCTCGACCCGCACCTCCTCACCCGCGACGACCCGAACGGCGAACGGCTCGGCGATGATCGGCACCTGGCCGACGGGGCGAACCGTCACCGCCAGTTCTCCGCTACCAGCGAGCGAGCCATCAGACACCGTGAGCGCGACGGTGCGAATCTCGCCGGCACCTCCCAGCTCAGAAACGGTGACACGACCGTCGGGGCGCGCGACCACCTGGTCGGGGGCCGCGACCGAGGCATCGGCCAGGTACAGCGGGTCGCCGTCGGGATCGACCCACTCGCCGAGCACATTCGCCGTGACTCGACCTCCCTCGGCGACCGTGGTGCGGGCTGGGCGCACCTGCGTCGGGGCGCCGTTCTCGCCCAGAGCGCGCACCGTCACGACCACCGTCGCCGTGTCTGAGCCGCCCCGACCGTCGGTGATCGTGTAATCAAAGGCCAGCACGCCTGCAGCGTCGGGCGGGAGGCTGAGTTGCACCTTCTGGCCGTTGTCCACCGTGTCGAGACGGGCACCGTCATCGCCAGACAATCCGGTGGTCTCTGAAACGACGAGAACGTCACCATTCGGGTCGCGATCATTCAGTACCACGGGAAGGATCGTCGTCTGCCCGGGTCGCGCACCGAACGCGTCGTCCTCGGCGACCGGGGGCTGTTGCAGGCGGTCGACCTCCGGCGGAATATCGAGCGTCTCCGCGCGCTCTTCGCGCTCGTCTTCCTCCTCGGTAATGAGGTCAACCCAGTTATTGATGAGCGACCCGTCGTCGCGCACGTCCCAGACGTTTCCCGTCGCGCGATCGTTGAGGACGACCCGGTCGTCACGGACGATGAACTCCAGGTCTCCCCCCGGCACGAGCCCCGGCAACGTCACGACGGTCGGCTCGGTGCACGATCGCCACGCCGTGCCGTCTGTCCACGCCGCGATGATGCAGTCATCGACGACGACGGGGGCGATCGGCTCACCCGCGCGATCGGCCACCAGCTCGCGCACCTCGCCAGACTCGTCGATCGACAGCAGACCGTTCGACGTCGCCACAATGAGGTCATCCGCGTCATCGGACGGCTGGGCAAGCACGGCGTTTCCCCCAGCCAGCCAGGGCGTGAGATCAACGGGCTCGCCATCGCGCAGCACACGCTCACCGACGACATCGAGCACCCACCATGTACCCGCCGCGATCGTGATGTCGAGCTGACCCGTCGACTCGGGTTCAATCGACCAGGTCTGGTCGACACGGTCCAGCCGACCCGGGGCGAGGCGGTGCACCTCGCCCGTCACGGGCGACGCGATCGCCAGGCCGTACCGATCGCTCGCCCGCACCGTCGAGTCTGGTCCAAACGTGAGCGGCGCGACCGAGGCAACGTCGAAGTCATCGAAAAGCGCCCATGGCACGGTCCACAGGTCGCCGGTGGCCGCCGTGTGCACGACCGCCGTCTGGCCAACGACCTGCACATCGGGCTCAATGGGGGGCAACGGCACGGTGAAGTCGATGGTCGAGCGGGCCGCATCGAGCACCTCCGCCTGCGCGTTGACGCGGTCCAGCAGCATGACGTCGCTGCCGTGATGACGCACCTCGAGGTCGGCACCCTCCCCCACCACGACCGCGTCCAGTGCCCCGATCTGCAGGTTCGCGCGGGCGGCCGATTGTCGCTCTCCGTTGACGACCCACACCGAGCCATCATTGAGGTCAGCCCGCTGCACCTCGAAGCCCGGGTGCAGCACGGCGAGCGTCGACACCACCGCCGCGATGACGGTGCCACTGACCGCACTCACCCACGCCGACCGACGGCGGGATGCGCGCTGCGCTGCGGCGAGGACCACGTCAGCTTCCATCCGTCATGGCGCATTTTTCGGAACTCGGGGGTCCGACGCGACCCTCGCGGGTCACTCGAACCGTGACACAGACTTGCTCGCCGGGATCGGCAACCACGGCGAACTCGGTCGCCCGCTGTACGGCGGGCGGCTGGCCATCGACGCTCACGCGATAGGCGTCGCTGGCCGAGATCCCCGGGTCTTGCCAGCGAAAGGTGATCTCGCCGCCCGAGACCTCGGCCTCAACGTCAGTGACCCGCGGCAGCGAGCCGTCTTCCCCGGTCACGGCCCACCACGTCGCGGTCGCGCCGAGCCCGACGATGGCCAGCGAGACGACCACGAGCACCGCCGCGATGACTCGCGAACGCCGACCGTCCTGTCGAGCCATGCGCGCCTCGGTGCCGGTGGTTCCTGCCGACATGGTCGCCTCGGTGTCCACGGGTGTTCGTCGCCGACGACGGGGACCGCGCCCGCTGGGCGTTCGCGGCGACACGGCGCGCACGACAGTGCGGTCGGCGGGGTCGCCGGCGATCGCCCGCGCCCAGTCGTCAAGCGCGATGTCGGCGTGGGTGGGGGCCAGCCCGAGTTCGGCTTCCACCCGCTGCAGGTCGCGCACCAGTTCGAGCGCGCTCTGTTGCCGTCGCGCGGGGTCGCGGCTCATCGCGCGGCGCAGCACCGCCTCGAGCGACGCGGGAACGTCGGGTCGATCGAGCGCGGGCAGTCGCGAGCGCGTGATGCGCGCAATGAGTTCACGGGTGCCGTTCTGACCGCCGGGCTGCTCAAACGGCGATCGACCGGCAAGCAGCGTGTAGAGCGTCGCCCCCAGCGCCCACACCTCGCTGCCGATTGTGCCGGTCGTTTCGTCGAGCAACACCTCCGGCGCCGACCACGGAACAGACATGCCCACGGTGTCTCCGACGCTTGGCGCGGCACCGAGGCTCGCCGCGATTCCAAAATCACTGAGCACGGGATGCCCGAAGGCGGTGGTCAAAATGTTTGAGGGTTTGATGTCGCGGTGCAGAACTCCCTGGCGGTGGGCCGTCTCGACGGCGCTCCCGATCTGCACACCGATGCGCAGCACCTCCGTGACCGGAATGGTCTCGCGGCGGAAGCGATCCGCGAGATGGGCTCCACACAACTCCATCACGAGGTAGGGGCGGCCATCGGCGCTGATGGAGGCCTGGTACACGGTCAGTATGCCGGGGTGCGCCGACAGCTGCGCCATGAGGTTTGCTTCGGCCTGAAACATGCGCCGCACACTGTCGGTAACCACGTCGGCGAGCATCACTTTGACCGCGACCTGACGCCGCGGCATGTTCTGCTGGTACAGAAAGACGTCGGCAAAGCCGCCCGTTCCGAGCAGACGAATGTGCGTGAAGCCGGGCAAGACCGGCGGCACCGACGGCCGACGTTGCACCACGAGACCCCCCTCCCGGCGTGATCGCGCCCAGTCTAGGAGCTACGAACCGCCCGCGCTGTCGGGAGCACGCACCACATCGATCACAATCAGGGTGACGTTGTCGCGGCCACCCTGTGACAGCGCGGCGTCGAGCAGGGCGTTGGCCGTCTCGCGCGCACTCAATCGGGCGGCGAGGTGCAGACGCAGACGCTCATGCGACACCTCTTTCGTCAACCCGTCTGAACAGAGCAACAGGCGCAACCCCGAGGTCACAGACAGATCGAGAAAGTCGATATCCGGTTCCAGAGAGAAGCCCACGGCGCGCGTGATCACGTTCGCTTCCGGATGCTCCTCGGCCTCTTCCGCACTGATCTGGCCGGCCGCCACCATCTCCTGTACGAGTGAATGGTCGGTCGTGACCTGCTGCAACTCGTTGCCGCTGAACGCGTAGACGCGCGAATCCCCGACGTTGAACACGGTCAGGTGCACCGAGCCAGCATCGTCGACCGTGAGCCCAACGCCCGTCACGGTTGTGCCGATGCCCCGGTCTTCCTCGTCGAGGTCGTGAATGTCCCACGTGGCGGTGTGGAGGGCATCGATGATGTCGTCGCGCGTCACGAAGTCGCCGCGCGCTGCCGCCTGCAGGCGGCGGACGACCGCGTCGCTGGCACGATCCCCGTGTGAGTGCCCTCCCATTCCGTCGGCGACCGCAAACAGCGGCACGTCGGCGAGATAGCTGTCTTCGTTGTGCGCCCGCCGATAGCCGACGTGCGTCACACCGTGCCACGACAATTCGACAGCGCCGGTTCGGCCAGGCAACCCGACAATATGGCGCACGGTACTGCGGCCGATGGCGGTCACGGGTGCTCCTCGGGCGGGCTCGGGTTCGGGTGAAATTCGATGACGATGCCATCGCCCAGATCGACGGCGGCGTCGGGGAGGACGACGCACGACTCTCCCGGTCGGAGCCGGCGCGGCGGCCCGGAGGCCCAGTGTACGACGAGCCCGTTGGTCGATCCCACGTCGGTGACGACAAGCGAGTCACCCACCTGCTCAATGCGCGCGTGCGTCGACGAGACTCCGCGACGGTCACGGGGCACGATCAATTTCCGCGGCTCAGCAGGCCCGGTAATTCGCGCTGTCGCGGGTGATCGGCCTACGAGCACGGGGCGATCGAGGGGAACCGAGGTCGCAGAATTGCGCACCGCGAGCATCCATTCGATGCGATCGGGCACATGAGCGACCGTCGGGTCATCGTCGCTGGCGACGGCGGAGGATGCGCGCGGCGCGCGGCGAACGGACGCCGGCAAGCGACGCAGCACGTCATCGACGGCGGAGGCCACGGCGCGCGGCGCTGTGTCGGACGGCGGCTCGACGAGCCGGATCACCGTGTCTTCGACGTCTGAGCGGTCGACGAAATCAGGAGCATCGCCCGCCGCGTCGTCACCTCGGCTGTCGGACATGCCGCCACGGTACCGCGCGGTCATCCCTCGCCGAGGTAGCTCATCACGTGCTTGATGCGCGTGTAGTCCTCGAAGCCGTAGTGCGACAGGTCTTTTCCGTATCCAGAGTGCTTGAAGCCGCCGTGCGGCATGTCGGACACAAACGGAATGTGGGTGTTGATCCAGACGCACCCGAAATCGAGGTCGCGACTAAAGCGCAGAGCGCGGGCGTGATGATCGGTCCACACCGAGGCAGCCAACGCGTAGCGCACACCGTTCGCGAGCTCGAGCGCCTCCTGCTCGGTGCGAAAGGTCTGCACGGTCAGCACCGGCCCAAAGATCTCCTCCTGCACGGCCTCGTCGTCCTGCTGCATGCCCGTGACGATGGTTGCCTCGTAGAAGTAGCCACGATCCCCCTGTCGCCGGCCGCCGGTCACGATGTCCGCGTGCGCGGGCAGGCGGTCGACCACACCCGCCACCCGCGACAGCTGGTCGGCATTGTTCAGCGCGCCGTACAGGATGCCGTCGTCGTGAGGGGCCCCGGTTCGTCCGTGGCTCTCAGCGCGCGCCGCGAGCGCCGCGACAACCTCATCGTGCACGGACTCGTGGACGATGACGCGAGTGGCAGCGGTGCAGTCTTGGCCGCCATTGAAGTAGGCGGCGAGCACGAGACCTTCAGCGACCTTCTCGGGGTCGGCGTCGGGGAACACGATGGCGGGGGCCTTTCCCCCGAGTTCAAGATGCACACGCTTGAGATCGTCGGCCGCCGCACGCGCGACCTGCATTCCCGCGCGCACCGATCCGGTGATGGCCACCATCTGGGGGGTCGGATGCTGCAGCAGAGCGGCGCCCGTCGACCGGTCACCGGTGACCACGTTGAGCACGCCGGCGGGAAGGTGCTCCGCCGCCAGGCGCCCCAACAGCAGCGTCGACTGCGGCGTGGTGTCGGAGGGCTTGAGCACCACGGTGTTTCCCGCGGCAATTGCCGGCGCAATCTTCCACACCGCCATGTTGAGCGGGTAGTTCCAGGGGGTGACCTGCCCGATCACGCCGATCGGCTCTCGCCGAATGAAGGAGGTGTGGCCCGCGAGGTACTCGCCGGCCGAGCGTCCGTCGAGGTCTCGAGCGGCGCCGGCGAAGAACCTCAGCTGGTCGACCGACTGATCGATTTCGTCGGCAACGAGCGTTGCCCGGGGCTTGCCGGTGTCTTCCGACTCCAGGTCGGCAAACTCCTCGGCGTGCGCCTCCATGGCGTCAGCGAGGCGAAAGAGGGCGAGCTGACGCTCAGCGGGAGTGGTTCGCCCCCAGCCGCGGAATGCGCGCTCGGCGGCGGCGTACGCGCGGTCGATCTCCGCGGGGGTCGAAATGGGGGCGTGTGCGTACACCTCTTCGGTGGCGGGGTTGATCAGGGCAAGGGCGTCGTCGGCAACACTGTCGACTTCAGCTCCGTCGATGATGGGGCGCAGTGTGGTCTCACTCATACCGGCACGATACCCGCGCAGCACGCATGAATCCAGCGCCACGACGACGGAATCCGTCGCAGTTATCCCCAGCTTGATTCGGAATCGCTTGCTAAAGGTCGCCCACACTGTCAGAATCGGGACATGTCAGGACGCCCGAAGCCTCTGCAACTCGACGACGTCTCGAAGGCGATCGTCGAACAGCTGCAGACCGACGGCCGACGCTCGTACGCCGAAATCGGCAAAGCGGTCGGGCTCAGCGAAGCCGCCGTCCGTCAGCGCGTGCAGAAGCTCACCGACGCGGGCGTCATGCAGGTGGTGGCCGTTACCGACCCCATGCAACTGGGCTTCTACCGCCAGGCGATGATCGGGGTGCGCGTGACCGGCGACACGACGAGCGTTGCCGAAACTCTCGCGAAGATCCCTGCCGTCGACTACGTCGTTCTCACGGCCGGCAGCTTCGACATCCTCGCCGAGGTCGTGTGCGAGAACGACGACGACCTGATCACGCTCTTGAACACCCGCATCCGCGGCATTGAGGGTGTCGCGAGCACCGAGACCTTTGTCTATCTACGACTGCAGAAGCAGTTCTACAACTGGGGAACACGATGAGTATCTTCACGCGCAGTAAGAAGAAGTCAGCCTCGAAGGATGCGCATACCGCGCACCACGAGGACAGCCACGCGATCGTCGCCGAGAGCGCCCTGGACGGGGCAATCGCGGCCAGCGAGCACGCCGATTTGCAGCAGAAGGCGAAAGATCACCTCTGGATGCACTTCGCCCGCCAGTCGGGAATGGAGTCGGGAAACGGCGTGCCGATCATCGTGCGCGGCGAGGGGCACCACATCTACGACGCGCAGGGGCGCAAGTACATCGACGGCCTCTCCGGCCTGTTCGTCGTTCAGGTGGGCCACGGTCGCGAGCGTCTCGCGGAGGCGGCTCGCAAGCAGGCCGAAGAGCTCGCGTTTTTCCCGCTGTGGTCATACGCACACCCCACGGCGATCGAGTTGGCCGACAAGCTGGCCGACTACGCGCCGGGTGACTTGAATCGCGTGTTCTTCACGACGGGAGGCGGCGAAGCCGTCGAGTCGGCCTGGAAGCTGGCGAAGCAGTTCTTCAAGCTCACGGGCAAGCCCATGAAGCACAAGGTCATCTCGCGCGCGGTCGCCTACCACGGCACGCCGCAGGGTGCGCTCGCGATCACGGGTATCCCCGGAATGAAAGAGATGTTCGAGCCGCTGACGCCCGGTGGCTTCCGCGTGCCCAACACGAACTACTACCGGGCCGACGAGATGGGCTTCCACGGCTCGCTCGAAGAGTTCGGCCAGTGGGCGGCGAACCGCATCGAAGAGGCCATCCTTTTCGAGGGCCCCGACACGGTCGCTGCCGTCTTCCTTGAGCCCGTGCAGAACTCGGGCGGCTGCTTCCCGCCGCCCCCCGGCTATTTCGCCCGGGTGCGCGAGATCTGCGACAAGTACGACGTGCTGCTCGTCAGCGACGAGGTCATCTGCGCCTACGGCCGCATCGGCGAAATGTTCGCCTGCACGGCCCTCGGCTACGTTCCCGACATCATCACGAGCGCCAAGGGCCTCACGAGCGGTTACTCGCCGCTCGGCGCGATGATCGTCTCTGACCGCATCTACGAGCCGTTCAAGCATGGCCAGACCGCCTTCTACCACGGCTACACCTTCGCCGGTCACCCGGTGTCGGCGGCCGTGGCCCTCGAGAACATCGCGATCATGGAGGAAGAGAACATCCTCGAGCACGTGCGCGAGAACTCGCCGAAGTTCCGTGCCGCGCTCGAGCGCCTGCTCGACCTGCCGATCGTCGGCGACGTGCGCGGTGAGGGCTACTTCTTCGGCATCGAACTCGTCAAGAACAAAGAGACGAAAGAAACCTTCAACGCCGACGAGTCCGAGCGCTTGCTGCGCGGGTTCCTGTCGAAGGCTCTGTTCGATGCCGGACTGTACTGCCGCGCCGACGACCGCGGCGACCCCGTCATTCAGCTTGCACCGCCGCTGACGATCGGCCCGAAGGAGTTCGACGAGATCGAGGGCATCCTGCGCGAGGTCCTCACCGAGGCCTGGACGCTGATCTGATTCCCGACGGGGTGCCGCCCTCCTACCGGGAGCT
>DASSWY010000058.1:0-2949 GCA_035704325.1 Microcella sp.
GGCGAACAGCGGCTGCACCT
This sequence comes from Microcella sp., assembly GCA_035704325.1. Lineage (GTDB taxonomy): Bacteria > Actinomycetota > Actinomycetes > Actinomycetales > Microbacteriaceae > Microcella. The sequence continues at coordinate 21 of DASSWY010000058.1, forward strand.
CGAGAAAGCTGCCCTCGTCTACGACGTGGTCGATGATGTCGAGCACGTCGTACGGCTGGTTGGGGCTGTCGGGCACCATCTGGTTGAGCCGCCGGTCGGCGTCGGTGATCTCCAGCTCGGCCTGCGACTCGTACTGGGGCAGCTCTGCGAGGTTGTTGTCGGGCAGGTAGCTGAGCAGTGCGCGGGCGTAGTCGAAGGCGTCGTGCTCGTCGTCGGCGAGATAGTGGCTGACGCCCGAGGTGCGGTTGTGCGTGAGGGCGCCGCCGAGCTCTTCCATGCCGACGTCTTCGCCGGTGACGGTCTTGATGACGTCGGGGCCGGTGACGAACATCTGGCTGGTCTTGTCGACCATGATCACGAAGTCTGTGAGGGCGGGGGAGTAGACGGCGCCGCCGGCCGCCGGGCCGCAGATGATCGAGATCTGCGGGATCACGCCGCTCGCCGCGGTGTTGCGGCGGAAGATCTCGCCGTACTTGCCGAGGGCGACGACGCCCTCCTGGATACGCGCGCCACCCGAGTCGAGGATGCCGATGATGGGCACCCCGGTCTTGATGGCGAGCTCCATCACCTTGATGATCTTCTCGCCGGCCACCTCGCCGAGCGAGCCGCCGAAGATCGTGAAGTCTTGGCTGTAGACCGCGACCTGGCGGCCGTGGATGGTGCCGGTGCCGGTGACGACCGAGTCGCCGTAGGGGCGCTTGGCTTCCATGCCGAAGGCGTGCGTGCGGTGCCGCACGAACTCGTCGAGCTCGACGAAGCTGCCGTGGTCGAGCAGCGCGTCGATGCGCTCGCGGGCGGTGAGCTTGCCCTTCGCGTGCTGCTTTTCGATGGCGGCTTCCCCGGCCGCGGTCACGGCCTCGTGGTAGCGGCGCTTGAGGTCGGCGATCTTGCCAGCCGTCGTCGTGAGGTCGGGGGCAGGAGTCTCGTCGGTCACCGTGTCAGCCTATCCACCGCACTGGGCGGGGTGCCGTTGGCGCTTCCCCACAAAAACGCTGCCGCCCGCTGTGGGCTTATGCCGCGCCCGCCGCGATCGCAGCGATCCCGGCGAGGGTGAGCGCGACGCCGGCGAGCTGCACCGGCCGCAGCCGCTCGCCGAGTAGGCGCCAGCTGAGCAGCGCCACGACGGCCGGGTAGAGCGAGGCGAGCACCGCGACGACGCTCAGCGCGCCCGATTGCGCGGCGGTTCCGTAGGCCGCGTTCGCGAGGTAGACGAGCATCCCGATCGCCGCGATGGCGGCGTAATCGCGGGGCCGGATGCGCGTGGGGGCGAGCGCGGGCATGGCGGGTCGGCCGCGGTGCAGCTGCGCGGCGGCCGTGCGCAGCCGGATGTGGATCCACGCGGAGAACGCGACGATGTAGATGGCGAGCACGACGACGGCCGAAATGACGAGCGTCGTGGTGAGGTCGGCGGCTGCTCCCCGCGCGAGGCCGAGCTGCGAGGTGCCGAAGCAGGCGGCCGCGACAAGGGCGAGCGCGATCGATAGCGTGGCACCGCGCCGTTGAGTGCCAGCGACGTACGCGTAGTCGCCCGCGGCGGGCGGTCGCTGGCGCCCCAGCTCGGGCCCGGTCGCGAGCACGCTGCCGACCACCGCGAGCGCGAGCCCCGCACCGAGGAGGGGGCCGACGGCGTCGCCGGAGGCGAGACCGACCGACACCGGCACGAGCACCGACAGCGCCGAGACGGGGGCGACGACGCCCATCGTGCCGATCGCGAGGGCTCGAAAGAGCGCGGCCACGCCGATCGCCTGGGCGACACCGGCGACCGACCCCCAGAACACGGCGTCGGCCAGCTCGGGTCGGAACGGGTCGACCAGTAGACGGGCGGCGATCGCCAGTGCCGCCACCACCTGCGAGCCGAGCAGCACCACGATGAGCGGCGCGCGGCGCGAGAGGGCTCCGCCGAGGTAGTCGCTGATGCCGAGCAGCAGGCTCGACACGAGGGCGAGGAAGGCGAGCCCGGGCATCGCCCCAGTCTGCCCGACCTCGCGCGCCTACCCTGGGGAGCATGGACGACCTCCCCCTTGCCCGCGCGCTTGCCCCGAGCCTCGAGTGGGTCGACGCGATCCCCAGCACGAATTCCTCGCTCGTCGCCCGCGCCGCCGAGCTTGCCGACGGGCAACTGCTCGTCACCGATACCCAGACGGGTGGGCGTGGGCGCCTCGGGCGCAGCTGGTCGACGGGGCCCGGCCAGGCGCTCGCCGTGAGCGTCTTCATCGCGACCGGTGACGCGCATCCGGTGCCGTCGCCCACGCACCTGGGCTGGTTGCCGCTGGTGGCGGGGCTCGCGATGACGCGCGCGGCGCGCGCGCTCGGAGTCGCCGGCGCCGGCCTGAAGTGGCCGAACGACGTGCTGGTCGGCGGGCGCAAACTCAGCGGCATCCTCGCCGAGCTCACGCCGCACGGGGTTGTCGTCGGCAGCGGGCTGAATCTGACGCAGACGACCGAGCAGCTGCCGGTCGCCACGGCGACCTCGCTGCTCATCGAGGGGGCTCCGGATGCGCGCCGCGCCGACATCGTCGACCGCGCGCTGGCGGCGTGGCTGGCCGAGTGGCTGCCGCTCGTTGCTCGGTGGCGCGAGCTCGACGACCCTGCCGAGCTGCGCGCCGAGGTTGAGGACGCACTCGACACCCGCGGCCGCGCCGTGAAGGTCGACCGCCCCGGCCGCGCCCCCCTGCTCGGGGAGGCGGTCGGGCTCGACCCCGCTGGCCTGCTGCTCGTGCGTGATCGTGACTCAGTTCTTACGGCGATTGCGGCGGGAGACGTGACGCACCTGCGGTATGAATAAGGACATGACGGGCCCGGTGGACACGACGGGAGTGCAGCGCGCCCCCGAGCAGGTCATCGTGCGCCTGCATCCGCACGCCCGCCGGGTGCTGCTGCCGAACCTGCTGGTGCCCGTCGTTGTGGGCGCCGCCTCGTGGGCGGCCTT
>DASSWY010000300.1:0-5533 GCA_035704325.1 Microcella sp.
TGTTCATCGGGGGCTGTGTCGCGGCGTGGTTCGTCTTCCCGAACATCGTGCTGCTGCTGACGGGTTTTGCGTTCGGCGAGTCCGCAACCCTCTTGACGGCGCGGGTGTACCTCGACTTTGCCGTCAAGTTCATCCTCGCGATCGGCGTGGGATTCGTGCTGCCGCTGCTGCTCGTCCTGCTGAATTTCGCCCGGGTGATCAGCGCTGAGTCGATGCTGAAGTCGTGGCGCTGGGCGATTCTTGCGATCACAGCGTTTACCGCGCTCGCAACCCCGGCCGCTGACGTGTTGTCGATGATCATGCTGGCGATCCCTTTGATCGGACTCTACTTCGCGGCGTGTGCGGTGGCGGCGTTCAACGACAAGCGCATCGCGAAGCGCGAGGCCGCCATGATCGACGAGTACGGGCTCGCCGCCAGCGATGACTGACGCGCTGTCGCCCGCCGAGCGGTTCGAGCAGGCGCGGGCGATGCGCTCGCTGCCGCGGCTGTCGGCCTTTCGCGACCAACTGACCTTCGATCTCGACCCGTTCCAAATCGCGGCGTGCCGCACGCTCGAAGAGGGTCGCAGCGTGCTTGTTGCCGCCCCGACCGGCGCCGGCAAGACGATCGTCGCCGAGTTCGCGGTCTTCCTTGCAATGTTCGACGCCCGCGCGAAGATCTTCTACACGGCGCCCATGAAGGCGCTCAGCAATCAGAAGTACACCGAGCTGGTCGCGCAGTACGGGCCGAGTGAGGTCGGTCTGCTCACGGGCGACACCAACATCAACGCGACCGCCCGCATCGTCGTCATGACGACCGAGGTGCTGCGTAACATGCTGTACGCCGACTCCGACCTCTTGACCGACCTCGCGTACGTGGTCATGGATGAGGTGCACTACCTCGCCGACCGTTTCCGCGGCGCGGTGTGGGAGGAGGTCATCATTCACCTCTCCGAGCGGGTGCGGCTCATCTCGCTGTCGGCCACCGTGTCGAACGCCGAAGAATTCGGCGACTGGCTGCAGGCCGTGCGCGGCGACACCGACGTGATCGTCTCCGAGGTGCGCCCCGTACCGCTCGAGCAGCACGTCATCGTGCGCACCAAAATGGTCGACCTCTTCGACTCCTCGGGGCGTGCGGCCACCAACCGCGTCAACCCCGAACTGGTGCAGTTGGCGAAGGCCGGCGGCTACGCGCATGGCCAGGGCGGCCGCGGTCGCAAGCACCCCGGTCGCTGGCAAGCGCATCGCGGCCGCGACGAGGGCCGCATGAGCCGCGCCGAGATCGTGCAGCTGCTCGACGGCAAGAACCTCCTGCCGGCGATCTTCTTCATCTTTAGTCGCGTGGGGTGCGACCAGGCGGTGCGTCAGGTACTGCGCTCGGGCGTGCGTCTCACCGACGCCCACGAGCGCGAAGAGATTCGGCAAATCGTCGAAGAGCGGTGTCGCACGCTGCGCGACGACGATCTGGCTGTGCTCGGCTACTGGGAGTGGCTCGACGGGCTCCAGCGCGGCGTGGCCGCGCACCACGCGGGTCTGCTGCCAGCGTTCAAAGAGGTTGTTGAAGAACTCTTCCAAAAGAAGTTGCTGAAGGCGGTCTTTGCGACCGAGACGCTCGCCCTCGGAATCAACATGCCGGCGCGCACCGTTGTGCTCGAGAAGCTCGAAAAGTTCAACGGCGAAGCACGCGTGCCCATCACGCCGGGGGAGTACACCCAGCTCACGGGCCGCGCCGGGCGCCGCGGAATCGACGTCGAGGGGCACTCCGTCATCCAGTGGGCGTCGGGGCTCGACCCGCAGGCGGTCGCCTCTCTCGCCTCCCGGCGCACGTACCCGCTGAACTCGTCGTTCCGCCCGACCTACAACATGGCCGTGAACCTCATCGAGCAGTTCGGCCGGCCGCGCACGCGCGAGATTCTCGAGAGTTCCTTCGCCCAGTTCCAGGCCGACCGTGCCGTCGTCGACCTCGCCCGCACGGTCCGCAAGCACGATGAGGCGCTCGAGGGCTACGCCCGCGCGATGGAATGCCACCTCGGCGATTTCCGGCAGTACTCGTCCCTCCGTCGCGAGCTGAGCGACCTCGAGCGGCGCCGGGCGACGGATGCGCAGGGTCGCGCCGAACGCGATCGCCGCCAGAAGCAGATCGAGGGCGTCCGCACCCGGATGCGCAAGCATCCCTGTCACGGATGTTCCGATCGCGAAGCCCACTCCCGCTGGGCCGAGCGATACTGGCGCCTCAAGCGCGATCGCGATCGCGTGAGCCGCCAGATCGAGGGACGCACGGGTGCCGTCGCCCAGGTCTTCGACCGCGTCACCGAGGTGCTCGGCGAGCTCGGCTACCTCGTCACCGACGAGCACGGCCGCCTCGGCCTGTCGACGCACGGTCGCGCCCTGCGTCGCATTTACGGCGAGCGCGATCTGCTCGTGGCCGAGGCGCTGCGCCGCAAGCTCTGGCGCGACCTCGACCCGCCGGGGCTCGCCGCGATGGCGTGCGCGATCGTGTTCGAGGCCCGCCGCGACGACGGTCAGGCGCCCGAGTACGCCCTGCCGCGCGGCGCATTCCGGGCCGCCCTATCGCGCACGCAAGAGCTGTGGGCAACCCTCGACGACCTCGAGCGCGATCACCGACTTCCGGGCTCCGATCCGCTCGCAACGACGCTGGCACTGCCCATGCAGCGCTGGGCGCAGGGCGCGACGCTCGACAGCGTGCTGCGCGACGCCGACCTCGCCGCTGGCGACTTCGTGCGCTGGTGCAAGCAGACGATCGACCTCCTCGATCAGATCTCCCTGGTCGCCGACGGCCCTGTGGGCCGTACCGCGCGCACCGCCCTCGACTCCGTGCGACGCGGCATCGTCGCGTACAGCTCCGTTGCGTAGGGCTCCCGCGTCTCCTTTCACGGCTCCGCCGATCGGCTGGGCGCTGCTGGCGGCCGTTGGTGGCGGCTGGCTCATGAGCCTCGCCTACCCCGACACCGGGTGGTGGCTCGCGCTGATTCCGGGGCTCGGTCTCGTGCTGTGGGCCCTGCGGGGGCGGGGTGTGGGCGGCGGCCTGCTCATCGGGGCGGTCAGCGGTTTCGTCTACTACGGCTTCCTCATTGAGTGGCTCACGGTGTACCTGGGCCTCGTCCCGTGGCTGGCGCTGACACTCGCGCAGGTGTTCTTCACGGCGCTCGGCGGGGCCCTCATTGCCCTCGCCTGGCGGTGGGTGCCGCGCGCCTGGCCGGGGCCAGCCGGTCGCCTCGTGCTCACCCCCATCGTCGTTGCCGGTGCCTGGATGACCCGAGAGGCCGTGTCGAGCGTGTTCCCGTTCGGCGGCTTCGCGTGGGGGCGCCTCGCGCACTCGCAGGCCGAGGGCCCACTCGCGCCACTCGTCGCGTGGACCGGGTTCTCGGCACTCAGTTTCCTCATCGCGGCCCTCATCGCGGTGACGGTTGCCGCGATCGGCGCGACCGAATTCGCGGGGCTGCGACGCGCATCCGTGCCGGTGGGGCTTGCGGCCGCGCTGCTCGTGTGGCCGGCGTTTCCGATTGCGACGACCGGCAGCATGACGGTCGCGGCCGTGCAGGGCAACTCGAATTCGGGGCTCTTCGCTGACTATCAGCGTGGTGAGATTCTGCAGGACCACTACGACGCGTCGCGACCGCTGTTCGGCCGCGACGACATCGATTTTCTCGTGTGGCCCGAGAACGGTAGCGACCTCGATCCGCTCCGCGACGACTACGCGCGGCAGGTAATGGACATCGTGTCCCGCGAGGTCGGCGCCCCGCTTGCCGTCGGCACGATCACGGTCTCCGGCGACGAGACGTTTAACTCGCAACTGTTGTGGCGTGCCGGGGAGGGGGCGGTCGATCAATACGACAAGATTCGGCCCGTGCCGTTCGCCGAGTACCTGCCGATGCGCGACTTCTTCACCCCGTTGGCACCCGACTTGTTCGCCCTCGTGCCCCGTGACTACTCGTTCGGGCAGCGCGACACGATCTTCGACATTGACGGCGTCATCGCCGGGATCGCAATCTGTTGGGACATTGTCAGCGACGATCTCTTCTTCCAGACCATCGACGATGGAGCCGAGATCTTGATCTCGCCCACTAACAACGCGGATTTCGGGGTCAGCGATCAGAGTGTGCAGCAGCTGGCTATTGCGCGTCTGCGGGCGATTGAGGCGGGGCGCACCCTCGTCAATGCCTCGACGGTCGGGGCCAGCGCCATGATCGCGCCCGACGGGTCGACGATCACCGACTTGCCGCTGTTCACCGCGGGCACCATGGTCGCCGACGTACCGCTGAGTGACACCATCACGCCGGCACACTACTTCGGCCGATTTCTCGAGTGGCTCGTCATCATCTTCACGGTGACGACGATCGGTGCCGCGCGCGTGCTCGGTCGCGGCATCGCGGAGGGCAAGCGATGACCCCGGCGCCCCGCACCGGGTCCGACAGCCTCGTCATCGTGCCCACCTACAACGAGGCCGACAGCATCCGCTCGATCGTCTCGCGTATCCGCACCGCCGTCCCCGATGCCGATGTGCTGATCGTCGACGATGCGTCACCCGACGGCACCGGCGCAATCGCTGACGAACTGGCCGCCGGCGACGCGTCGATCCGGGTGTTGCACCGTGCCGGTAAGAGCGGACTGGGTAGCGCTTATCTTGCGGGCTTCGCGCGCGCCACGAGTGAGCAGTACACCTGGGTGATCGAGATAGATGCCGATGGCTCGCACGACCCCGCAGAACTGCCGGCCATGTTGACGCTCGCCCACGATGTGGGCGCCGCACTCGTCATCGGATCACGCTGGATTCCCGGAGGCAGCGTCGTCAACTGGCCCTGGATCCGTCGCGCCATTTCGCGCTCGGGCAACGCGTACGCGCGGTGGATGCTCGGCTCGCGCATTCACGACATCACCGCCGGTTTCCGAGTCTTCCGCGTTGCGGCGCTCGCGGGCCTCGACCGCGAGCATGTCGCGAGCCAGGGCTACTGCTTCCAAGTGGAGCTTGCGTGGCGCGTCGAGCACTCTGGGGGAGTGGTGCGCGAGCACCCCATTGCCTTCGTCGAGCGCGCAAGTGGCCGATCAAAGATGCACGCCGGCATCGTGCTGGAAGCGTTGGCGCGCGTCACCCTGTGGGGCATCAGCTCACGCCGGGGCCGGCGGCGCGTGGCCCCGACGAGGTAGTCGGCGGCTAGGCGCGCAGTCGTTCTCCACCACCGCGGCGGGCGCGGAGCAGCTCGAGTCGCTCTTGGAGGAGCTCTTCCAGCTCGTCGCGGGTGCGTCGCTCCAGCAGCATGTCCCAGTGCGTGCGGGCGGCCTTTTGCTCGCCCTCGTCAATGTCGACGGGCGTGCCATCGGGTGCAAGAAGGCGGCCCTCCTTGCCCGACTTGGGCGACTCCCACGTGTCGGGGAGTTCAGCGTCGGCGGCGAAGATCACGTCAAACTCTTCTCCGTCGGTCGTGCGGAAGCGAGCGCGTTGACGCTCCGCGAATTCGACGCCCTCTTCACTCTGCAAGCTCTGCGATCCGAGTCGCATGCCGCGAAGGGTTCGGTCAGCCATCGTGCACCTCCT